>JAAXXJ010000240.1 GCA_013334545.1 Nitrospirota bacterium
ATTTGTTCCAGGAACACGGTATCCCCTTGTTACCTGCTCGACCTATCCCTTCACGCACGCAAGGGGCCTGACGCGAGCGACCTTCCGCGCCAGGTTGGCGTGATCTGCGGAATCCACGACTTCGGCCACGTCCTTGTAGGACCCCGGCGCCTCCTCGGCGATGCCGGAGTAGGAATGGCCCCGAACCAGGATGCCTTGACCTTCGAGCGACCGCACGACGTCCCTGCCGTGCCATTGTTTTTTCGCCTGTGTCCGCGACATGGACCTGCCCGCTCCATGGCAGGCCGAACCGAAGGCCACCCGCATCCCCTCTTCCGTGCCGATGAGGATGTACGACGACGTTCCCATGGTGCCGCCGATCAGCACCGGCTGGCCCGCATGCCGGTATTCCTGAGGCAGGTCGATCTCACCGGGCCCGAACGCGCGCGTGGCGCCCTTGCGGTGCACGAAGAGACGTTTCTTTTTCCCGTTCACGACGTGCGACTCGACCTTGCACGTGTTATGGCTGATGTCGTAGAGCATGGTAAGGCGTCCTTCAGGAAAGACACTGGTGAAGATCTCCCGCACCAGGTGCGTGATGATCTGCCGGTTCGCCAGAGCGCAGTTGATGCCCGCGCTCATGGCGCCGAAATAGGCCTTCCCCTCGGGCGACGTGATGGGCGCCGAGGCGAGTTCGCGGTCCTTGATCGGCAGCTTGAACCGCTGGGCAGCGTTGGCAAGGCTCCTGAGGTAATCAGTGCCGATCTGATGGCCCAGTCCGCGGGAGCCGCAGTGCACCGAGATGACCACGCCGTCCTTCCGGAGCCCCATGGCCTGAGCCGCCTGTCCGTCATAGATCTCGTCAATGACCTGCACTTCGAGATAGTGGTTGCCCGAGCCGAGGGTGCCCATCTCGCGCTCCTGCCGCTTCTTTGCCGTAGCCGAGACCTGTGCGGGGTCTGCGCCGTCCACCCTGCCGTGCTCCTCTATATACGCCAGATCCTCCTTCACGCCATAGCCTTTCTTCACCGCCCACTCGGCGCCGCCCAGCAGCATATCGTCGATCTGGGAAGCATTGAGCTTGATGAGACCTTCCGACCCGACGCCGGCCGGAACACGGCTGTAGAACTGGTCCACCAGCCGTTCGAGCCTGGGAAGGACCTCGTCCTTCATCAGGCCGGTCTTCATGGTGCGTACGCCGCAGGATATGTCGAACCCCACGCCGCCCATGGAGATGATGCCGCCCTCGTCGGGGTCAAAGGCCGCCACACCGCCGATCGGAAAACCATAGCCCCAGTGCGCGTCAGGCATGGCCATCGAAGCTGCCTGGATGCCGGGAAGGCATGCGACGTTCCTCACCTGCTCGCGCACCTTCTCGTCCATTTCGGTGATCAGCTTCTCGCTCGCGAAGATCCGTCCCGGCACTCTCATGTCCCCGGTCTGGGGGATCTCCCAGCAATAGTCGTTGATCTTTGTTAAGGTTTTCGTGTCCAACGCTGTGCCCCTGTTTGCATAGCCCGGACCCCGGACCTACACATCCACCACGCACTGTACCACATACCGCCCGTCCTCCTGCCGGACGCTCAGCATATGATAGGTCGCGCCTTTGACCTCCACATGGGCATGATGTCTGGTCCGGTCTAGGTGCTCGCCCCAGGCGGTTCCCGCGAGCCTGTTCCCCTCGATCCTGACCTCGAATCGGGAAAAGACCAAGCGCTCGATGTCGGAGACCGCCAGAAGCGCGTTCAGCCACTCCACCAGCAGCTGTTCCTGGTCGTCTGCCGACACATTCACGCCACGGAACTCTTTTCGGTCAACGCGGGTGATATCCACCATCACCGAATAGAGCGCAGCCGCGGCGTTCGCGAACGCCTCCTCCAGCGTGGTCCCAAAGCCGCGGATTCCGATGTCTGCTTCATGCTCAAAGGTCTCATACTGAACGGTCAAAAGATATCCCTTCCGCCCACCATTCATTGAAAAGGCCGCTGTGCCGGTCTTGTTCCTGACCGTAGCGACCGCTGGTTTCCGTCACCGTGTTGTCCTGTCTCCGCTTCCCCGTGTCGTGCCTCTATTCCCACACGCCATCGATCTTCGCTTCGCAGGCCCCGCACTTCCCGTTCCTGATGTGGTTCTTCTCCACTGAGAACCCGAAGCGCTTCACCAGCGACCTCCGGCAGTTCCAGCAGAACGTCTCTTCGCCTTCGCCAGGGATGTTCCCTTCATACACGTACCGGAGCCCGGCATCGAGGCCGATCTGCCGGGCCCGTTTCAGTGTTCCGAGCGGCGTAGGCGGCTGGTCCGTCAGCTTATAGGTCGGATGAAAACGCGTCACGTGCCAGGGGACCTCCGCGCCGACGGATCGGACGAATGCCGCGATCTGCCCGAGCTCTCTTTCACCATCGTTATGGCCCGGAATGACGAGCGTTGTGATCTCGATCCAGATGCCGAGCTCATGGTACAGCCTGATCGAGTCCAGCACGGGCTGCAGCCGGGCGCCGCATACGCTCTTGTAGAAATCGTCCGTATATCCCTTCAGGTCGATGTTCGCCGCATCGAGGTAGGGCCGGATCTCCCGCAGCGCCTCTTGCGTGATGTAGCCGTTCGTCACAAAGACGTTCTTAAGGCCCTTCTCGCGGGCCAGCTTCGCCGTCTCATAGGCCAGTTCGAAGAAGATCGTCGGCTCGGTGTACGTATAGGAGATGCTGGCACAGCGGTACTGCAGGGCGGACGCCACGATCTCTTCAGGCGTCACGGGCTCGCCCGGGACCATGCCTCCGCGGTCGCGGGGCAGCTGCGAGATGTCGGCGTTCTGGCAGTGTTTGCAGCGGAAATTGCATCCCGGCGTGGCAATGGAAAAGGACAGGCTCCCGGGATGAAAATGGAACAGTGGCTTCTTTTCGATGGGGTCGATGTTCTGGGCGATGATCCGGTCATAGACAAGGCTGACCAGCGTCCCGTCACGGTTCTCGCGGACCGCGCAAATGCCGCGGTGGCTTGGTGCGATCAGACAGCGGTGGGAACAAAGGCCGCACAGGACCTTGTTCCCCTCTTTGGGCTCCTGGAACATCGCCTGTTTCATGATATGCGCTCCGGGAGGTCATTGAAGCTCCCTGCAGCAAGCTTCATTGAATCTTCAATCCTCAAGTTAATGTCATTACGCCCATCGCTCGCCAATCCCGCAGCAGGCTACGGGGAATTCGCCCGCTTCTGGACCCGGATTCGGCGCTCCAGTTCAACCATGGGTGTGCGGCCCCATGGCGCTGCCCCGTTCAGAGAGCTTTTCGTCCTTCCGTTTGTGGTCCACCGCTTCCGCTTGGATCTTTGTCTTGCACGAACTGCAGACAAGCTCGGGCGACGGCTGGCCGCACACAACGCACCGCACATCCAGGCCTGCGGCCTTCTGCCCCTCTGCCCGGAAAAGCATCTCCAGGAACGAGCTCTCGCTTACATGGCCTTCCAAGGTAAGCTGCTTGCCGAAGACGGTGAACGGCAGGATCTTCACCTTGAGCGTCGACAGCAGCTCCGGATAATCGTCGGCGACGATTACCTCTGTCGAAACGTGCTTGTTCGTCAGCGCAAGGCCGACTGCTATCTCTGCCACGGGTTTGCATAGGGTGCAGTCATTTTCGAGGAGCACCTGGACCGGGATCTTCTGGGAGAGCATCTTGAGGGTGCTGCGGATCTTCTCGGGGAACCATGGCCGGGCTCCCACGACGCTGTGCACGGTATCTAACAGAAGGAGGAGTGATACCCCTTCCAGCGTGCCGCTGAACTTGACCATCCTTCCGTCCTGCGCCTGGACAGCAAAGGTCGGGACCCGCTTCACGCCGTATTCCTCGCTCTTGTCACGATCCATGGCGATGTCGTAGGTCTCAAGCGCGATCTTGGCCGATGCGGCCTTCATGGCGCGGGCGGTAAGGAGAGCGTCCGGGCATATATCGCAGCCCGTATCGCTTGTGAACAGCACCACCCTGACCGGCTGCTTCAGCGGTCCAAAAGAATCCCGGATGATCTGCTGCGTGCTTTCCTTGATCATGGCGTCACCTCTGGAAGGGGAATTGTTGGTACGGTTCAATTATACCAGAAGCCGCATTCAACCGTATGAGATTCATAAAGAAAGGCTTGTGTTTCGTAGCTACTGTGCTATAATCCGTGCCATAGGGTCATCCTGTTGATGAGGGGGAGGGATTGTCCGATGAAAAGATCCGTGGTGATCGTGCTTCTGATTATAGGTCTGGTCCTGCCGTATACGGCTGCCGCACAGAAGGTCGGTGGCGGAGACATCAAGTTCACGCCCAAGAACGCAAGCCCGGTGATGTTCAGCCATGAGGCCCACGTCAAGGACAAGGGCATCAAGTGCACCGGCTGCCATTACCAGATATTCCAGATGGCGCAGGGGTCGTACAAGATGGACATGAGCAAGATCACCAAGGGAGACTTCTGCGGCAAGTGCCACAACGGCCAGAAGTCATTCGACGTGAAGGGAACGGATAATTGCACCAAATGCCATAAACCATAAATACCAGGGGGCCTCATGCGGAACACCATTCTGTTGTATGTCCTGCTATTCCTCTTCACCACGGGAGCCACGGTGCTGGCAATCGGCGGCGGAGACATCTCGTTCACCTTGCAGAAGGCGGATCCCGTCCATTTCAGCCACGACTACCACATGAAAACGCGCGGCCTCAAGTGCGTGGCCTGCCACTTTCAGAAGTTCTCCAAGGGTCAGGGTTATGAAATGAAGAAAGAAGTGATCACCAAGCGCGATTTCTGCGAGCTTTGCCATAACGGGATGAAGGGTTTTGACGCAGGTTCGACGAAGAACTGTACCCGGTGTCACAAGAAATAACAAGGAGGCCGCGCATGATGTTGAGGACCGTAGGAACCGCACTCGTGGTTGGACTTATTATTCTCGCGCCCCTGACCGCCCTGCCGAAGATCGGAGGCGGAGATGTTGAGTATAAGCCCAAGGGAGCGGGAAAAGTGGTCTTCGCCCATGACTACCATGTCAGCCTGAAGGGGCAGAAGTGCAGCAACTGCCACTATAAGACCTTTCAGATGAAAGGCGGCGATGCCTCC
>JAAXXJ010000241.1 GCA_013334545.1 Nitrospirota bacterium
ATCCTCTGGCGCAGATACATGACTCCTTCATCGTCGCCCAGTCGAACGACGGCATGGCGCTCATCGATCAGCACGCTGCACACGAGCGGGTGCTGTTCGAGAAGCTCCAGGACCAGTCTGCTACCGGGCAGGTGCCGCAGCAGAATTTGTTGATCCCGGTCCAGGCGGAGTTCGGCCATGGGGAACAGGCATTGCTTGCGGAATATCTGCCGGGGCTTCGAAAGCTGGGGTTCCTGGTCGAGGAGTTCGGCGGCGGGACATTTGTCGTCAAGGCCGTGCCCGCGCTCATGACCGGTGCGGACGCGAAGCAGCTTCTGACCGACATCGTCGACGAGCTGAAGGTCCACGGAAAGAGCGGCAGGCTGGACGCGCTCCGGAACGAGGTGCTCTCGGTCATGGCCTGTCATCCGGCGATCAAGGTACATCGCCGGCTGAGCCCGCAGGAGATGGTCGGTCTGATCGAGGACCTGTTCGCCTGCCGCATGCCCCACTCATGCCCGCACGGCCGTCCGACGGTGGTGCGGTTCTCGATGGACGATATCAGGAGGATGTTCAAGCGGATATAAGACGAAGGATATGCAAACCGGTGGAAGCATTTATAGTAATTGCATCAACATCCATATTGTGCATCCTTGGGTTTTTCCCACTTTTTGTCTCCTATCAAACAATGCGTTACGGACGGACATATTGGGCAGCTCCTACGATATCGGGATATCAGACTCGTAATACAAGAGTGTCAAGTAACGGCAGTGCTCTGTTCATCGGAGTGTCAGCGCTGATTGCGGGATTAGTATCTGGATTTGTGGTTATCAGGTATCTTGTCGGACTTCTCGGTGAGTGAAACATCATTAATGGAACTAGAGGTGACGCTATGGACTGGCTGACGAGCCCCGAGGCATGGATCGCACTCTTGACGCTCACGGCGCTCGAGATTGTCCTGGGCATCGACAACATTATCTTCATCTCCATCCTGGTGGGACGGTTGCAGGAGCACCAGCGGAACAAGGGCCGTGTCCTCGGCCTCGGATTCGCCATGGTGACGCGCATCCTGCTGCTCCTGTCCATCACCTGGGTCATGCGCCTGACGGAGCCGCTCTTCTTCGTCAGGGGTACGGACATATCGGGGCGGGACATCATCCTGATCGGCGGCGGCCTCTTCCTGCTCTGGAAGAGCACCATGGAGATCCACGAGAGCCTGGAGGGGGCGGGGGAGGAGCGGACCACCGCCGCCGTGGCGGGATTCGCCGCGACCATCTTCCAGATCGCGCTCATCGACATCATCTTTTCACTCGATTCGGTGATCACGGCGGTCGGCCTGGCACAGGATGTTGCCGTAATGATCATCGCCATTGTCGCGGCGGTCGGTGTCATGATGTTCGCCTCGAAGGCCATCGGCGAGTTCGTGGACCGCCACCCGACCATCAAGGTCCTGGCGCTCAGCTTCCTCGTCGTCGTCGGCGTGGCGCTCATCGCCGAGGGCTTCGACTGGCACGTGCCGCGGGGCTATATCTATTTCGCCATGGCCTTCTCCACGGTAGTGGAGATGCTGAACATCCGCATGCGAAAGAAGGCGAAGCCGGTGAAGTTGCACAAACCCATAGAAAGTCAGGACAATCTCGAGGCGTGAACATGAATGGAACGAATGGACGGATGAAATACAGGGTGGCGTACCCGTCCTGTTCGTTCCTCCGTTGCATCTGCCTTCAGCCGATATCCTATCATGTCCTCCGATAAACCCATCCTCATCCTCGCCGGACCCACCGCGGTCGGAAAGACCGAAGCCTCGCTCCTGCTCGCCCGGGACTGGGGTGCGGAGATCGTGAGCGCGGACTCGATGCAGATCTACCGCGGCATGGACATCGGGACGGCAAAGCCCTCTCCGGAGCAGCGTGCGCTGGTCTACCACCACATGATCGATGTTGTGGACCCGGCCCAGCCCTACAGTGTCGGCGATTATCTCCGTGATGCGCGGAACGCCATCGACGGCATCCTGAAGAGCGGGGGCACGCCCATCGTGGTTGGGGGGACGGGACTGTACATCCGTGCTTTGATGCGCGGGCTGCTCCACGGGCCGCCGGCGGACATGGAGCTGCGGGAGCGGCTCCTCAGGAAGGAATCCGATAACGGCGAGGGAACGCTCTACGCGGACCTGGTCAGGCTCGATCCCGAGTCGGCCATCAAGATCCACCCGAATGACCTGCGGCGCACGATCAGGGCGCTGGAGGTGTACTACATCAGGGATCGGAAGCTTTCTGACCTCCAGAAGGCCCACGCCTTTCATGAGAAGACCCATGCGTTCCGGCTCCTCTTCCTGGTCAGGGGACGGTCCGAGCTCTATCCGCGCATCGAACAACGCGTGGACCAGATGATCGCCTTGGGGCTCGAGGACGAGGTCAAGAGGCTGATCCTGAAAGGATACGGCAGCGACCTCATTTCCATGCAGGCAATCGGATACAGCCATTTTATCGATTATTTCAACAACCGGACATCCTTCGAGGAGACGGTGGACCTTTTGAAGCGGGACACCAAGCGGTTCGCAAAGCGACAGTTCACCTGGTTCAGACGGGAGCCGGACGCGCGGTGGGTGGACATCACGGGGCTCGAAACGCCCGGAGAAATAGTGCGGCAGATAAAGAAAACCATTGAAATTCCAGATAACTTGGTATAAGATTGCGAAACTACAAAAATGATTCGTACGGAGCGGGATAATACTCTTGTGCCCGTGCCACGGAGGATTTGATGGGCAAGTCGCAGGTGAATCTGCAGGACATCTTCTTGAACCAGATGCGCAAGGAAAAGATCCCGGTGACCATGTACCTGGTGAACGGAGCCCGCATATCGGGGACCATCAAGGGCTTCGATAACTTCGTCATCCTCATGAAGCAGGAGAACCAGCAGCTCGTTTACAAACATGCCATCTCGACCATCATCCCCGAAAAACCGGTAGAACTTCTCGAAAGCATTGAGGCAAAGAAGGATGCCGAGCCGGCATCCGGCGCGGCGCAAAGCTAGACCTGTTCCCGCAGAGCACACAGAGATCGTTGAGAAAGGATCTTGTTCCGATCTGTCTTTTCCATCGATCCGCGGTCTCCGCGGTTGAACTATTTAAGGACACCAAGAATGGCGAAAAGGACCGGACGAACGGAACAGGTGGCTGTCGGTGTCATCGGCGGCAGCGGCCTCTACGAGATGGAGGGGCTCACGAACATCAGGCCCATCAAGGTCGCCACGCCTTTCGGAAGACCGTCGGACGACTATATCGTCGGCACGCTCCACGGCATGCGGATCGCGTTCCTCCCGCGCCATGGACGGGGCCACCGCACCATGCCCACGGACATCAACTACCGGGCGAACATCTACGGGATGAAGAAGCTGGGTGTGGAGCGGATCATCTCGGTCAGCGCCGTGGGCAGCATGAAGGAAGAGATCAAGCCGGGGGACATCGTGGTCCCGGATCAGTTCTATGATCATACGAAGCACCGCCGAAGCACGTTCTTTGGAAATGGCATCGTCGCCCACGTCGGAATGGCGGACCCGGTCTGCGCCGGCCTCTGTTCGGTACTGATCGAGGCGGGGATCAAGGTTGGGGCGACGGTCCACCGGGGCGGCACCTACCTCTGCATGGAGGGTCCGCAGTTCTCGACCCGCGCAGAGTCCATGACCTACCGCGAATGGAACGTCGATGTCATCGGCATGACCAACGCCACCGAGGCCAAGCTGGCGCGGGAGGCGGAGATCTGCTACAGCACCATCGCCTTGGCCACGGACTATGACTGCTGGCACCACAGCGAAGAGGCCGTGACGGTGGAGGCGGTGCTCGCAGTGATGAAGCACAACATCGAGACGTCCAAGGCCATGATCCGCCAGGCGGTCCAGATGCTGCCAAACATGCGGGCCTGCGGATGCGGTGAGTCGCTCCGGAACACCATCATGACGCCGGCAAAGCTTGTCCCGGCGAAGACGAAGAAGGACCTCGCGCCGATCATCAGAAAGTATATATAAAGCTGTAAGGCGGGAAGCGTTAGGGGTAAAGAGATAAGCGGGAGGAAGAGCGAGGAAAGCCTCCATACATCCTCAAGTCTTTCTCTGTGTCCTCTGCGGTGAAAAGATTTTGATTGTTGGAGGTTGTTGGTGAGTTTGCTCGTCGTGGGCACCGTGGCCCTGGACTCGGTCAAGACACCCTTCGGGAACGTGGACAATGCGCTCGGCGGGTCCGCCACCTATTTCTCCACATCGGCCAGCTACTTCACCGACGTACGGCTCGTTGCGGTCATCGGCGAGGACTTCCCCAAGGAACACATCAACTTTCTCAAGAGCAAGAGCATTGATGTCCGCGGACTGGAGGTCCAGAAAGGCCAGACCTTCCGATGGAAGGGTGAATACGGTTATGATCTGAACGAAGCCCGGACGCTTGCCACGGATCTGAACGTGCTTGCCACGTTCAAGCCGACCATCGTTGAGGACTACCGGGGCTCCGATGTGGTGTTTCTGGCGAACATCGATCCAGAGATCCAGCTTGATGTGCTCCGCCAGGTAAAACGGCCCAAGCTGGTTGCCTGTGACACGATGAACTACTGGATATCCAGCAAGCTCGATGCCCTGAAGCGGACGCTCAAGGAGGTTGATCTCCTGACCATCAATGAAGGCGAGGTACGGCAGCTCGCGGACGAGGCCGGCCTGGTGAAGGCGGCGAAGGCCGTACAGGCCATGGGCCCGAAGACCGTCGTTGTGAAGCAGGGGAGCTACGGGGCGCTGATGTTCCACGAACACAGCGTGTTCAGCGCGCCTGCCTATCCGCTCGAATCCGTGTTCGATCCCACGGGCGCCGGCGATACCTTTGCCGGAGGTTTCATGGGCGACCTTGCGAACACCATGAACTTCACCGAGGCGAGCATGCGGCAGGCAGTCATTTTCGGAAGCGTCATGGCGTCGCTGAACGTGGAATCCTTCAGCCTTGACAGGCTGCGCAGCCTGGACTATAAGGAGATC
>JAAXXJ010000242.1 GCA_013334545.1 Nitrospirota bacterium
CAGGAATCAAGATCAATGACCGCACGATAAAGAAGAGCTCTGTAACCACCGGTCACGGAAAGATAACAGCACCCTCACCCCTGTCCCTCCCCCTCAGGGGGAGGGAATAAGGGTGGTGGTCGTTCTTGGCGTAACACACAGATAAAACCGGATCTTTCCTACGAAAGGACAAGCCTTTTCTTTGAAACAAACCGTGTCTATCCGTGGTTAAATATGACGTCGGTTCTACCTGTGTCGCCTAAGGGCGCCTACTGTTGGTCATCTGTGGTTACAGCAGCCGCTGTCATTTGAATCGATCCAGACCGTGTGCGACAAAGTCGCCTGTAGGTATCTCCTACGACGTGCCGAGGATCGCATCACAGGTTCTTCTTCGTGTACGCCTCAAGCGCCTTGAGCCGGGCGACCAGCCTCTCCAGCTCCCTGAAGTGCAGAGACTGCGGTCCGTCGGACAGGGCATGCTCCGGGTCGGGATGGACCTCGATCATGGCGCCGTGGCTGCCCACGACCACCGAGGCCAGAGCCGTCGGCGACACAAGGTCGCGCTTGCCCGTCGCATGGCTGGGATCGAAGATCACGGGCAGATGGGTCAATTTCTTCACGAACGGGATGATGGCGAGGTCGGCAGTGTTCCGCGTCGCTGTCTCGAAGGTCCGTATGCCGCGCTCGCACAGCACCACGTCGGGGTTGCCGTTCACGAGGATGTACTCCGCAGAACCGAGCCATTCCTCGACGGTCGCCGAAAGGCCGCGCTTCAGGATGACCGGCTTGTTGGCTTTGCCGACCTCGGTCAGCAGGTCGAAGTTCTGCATGTTCCGTGCGCCGATCTGCAGGATGTCCACATTATCGGCAACGATCTCCACGTGCTCGGGGCTCACGATCTCGGTGACCACGAGCAGTCCCGTCTCCTTTCGCACCTCGTCCAGCAGGCCCAGGCCGCCTTCCCGCAGGCCCTGAAAGCTGTGCGGGCTCGTCCTCGGCTTGTACGCCCCGCCGCGCAGCACGGGGACGCCCAGCTTCTTCAGGAACTTCGCGGTCTTCATGAGCTGGCCCCGGCTCTCCACCGCGCAGGGTCCCGCGATCATCAGGAAGGGCGACCTGCCGCCGACCTTCACCTTCCCGCCGAGCGTCACGACTGTGTCGGCAGGATGGAAGTCGCGGCTCACGAGCTTGTAGGGCTTGGTGACGTGGATGATCTCCATGATTGCCTTGTTGCCCTTGAGCGCGGTGTCGTCGACCCAGCCCTGGTTGCCGATGACGCCGATCGCGGTCCGCTCGGCGCCGGGGATGGCCACGGGCTTGAGGCCCATCTTCACGATGATCTTTTTGATGTTCTCGACGTCCTTGGCCGAAGCCGAATGGTTCAGCACGATAAGCATGAAAACTCCTTCTACGCCAGCACCTTTACCACAGGTCACCGAGGGCACCGGGAAAGCCCTCTTAAATCTTTAGCTTCCCCCGGTGAGTTCTGGGCTCTCTGTGGCGAACGCCGTTATGTTATTTTTTCTCCCGCTTCCTTCGCTCGGTGATGGTCTCTCCGCCGAGGCCCCAGTTGTCCGTCGGGACCTCCTCGATCACCACGCAGGTCGTCTGGGGGTTCTTGCCCAGGATGTCCTGGAGCATCTTGGTGACGCCTTCGATGAGCCTCTTCTTCTGTTCAGCGGTAGCGCCTTCATTCGTTATCTTGATGTTCACGTAGGGCATGGGATGTTCTCCTCGTCTTTCTGGTCATGCGGCAACACCGCCGGTCCGGTCACCACGTGGTCTTCTTCGGTCGTTCCAGGTACAGGTCCTTGGTGATCTCACGCCGGATGAACGACCGGACGCGCTCCTGGTCCGCCGGCTCGATACGAATGAATTTGATGCCCATCCCCGAGGTCCGCAGCGGGCCCTGTCCCTGCTCGAAACTGTACAGCACTTCCCCTTCCACCCGGATGCGCGCATGCTCCAGGAAGATCTCGACCGGAATCCGTGCTCCGGCGGCAATCGGTTTCGGTGTACTGACGAACATGCCCTGCTCGGACAATGCGGTGATGGTATCCTGCGTCGCGGACAGGTCAGCATCCTTTCCGCTTCCCAACATGACATTCAAACTGGTCGCCAAACGGATAAACTGACGAGGCGTCGTTTCCGTTACTTTCTGGATGGCGGCATACAGCACTTCTGGCTCAGTCGGCTTCTGCAGAAAGTCCTTGCAGACTTCCTTCATGCAGGCGTCCCTGGCCGCAGGATCCTGCCGCGATGTGTACACGATGATCGGGATGCCGTAGGTGTGGGGATTCCGCTTGATCTTCCTGATGAACTCGAGCCCATCCATGTCGGGAAGGCCGAGTTCGGTCAAAATGAGCGCAGGCCGGGCCATATCCAGCAGATCGAGAACCTCTCCCGCCGTCCGCATGGCGTGGATATCGTAATCAAGCCGTTGGAGCAGCATGCTCGTGTAATAGAGATGGACGCCGTCGCCATCGACAATGGCGATCAGCCTCTTGGGCCGGTCATTCGACCGAGTGCCTGACGCCAGCGCAGGACTAGTCATAAGCTTCGTCTCCCTGTCTTTTTGTTCACGTTTCCCTCCTCGCCCCCCGTTCCAGGCTTGTCGCTTCCGTTCACGTCCTGCGCCTCACGTCTCTCGTCTTACCCCGTACCCCTCACGGTTCACACCTCGCGTCTTCTAGATCGGCAGCCTGATTTTATACCGGATGGCCAGCATCCTCAAGACAAATGTGAGGGCGATGCAGGCCAGGACCGCCGCGATCTCGTTCCCGCCTGCGGAAAAAATGACCAGGTAGGAGCAGGCCCCGGCAAAGGCGCAGGTTGCGTAGAGCTCCGTCCGCGTGAAGACATGGGGGATCTCGTTGCAGATGATGTCCCGCATCACTCCGCCGAACACCCCTGTGGTCACGCCAAGGAGTGCCGAGATGAACCAGGGGGACCCAAGCTGGTTCGCCACTGACGCTCCTGACGCGCTGAACAGCCCCAACCCCAGAGCATCGAGGACCAGCACGGTCTTCACGATCTTGTTCATGGCGAAGAAGTTCCGTATCACCAGGACCGACACGATCGACAGCCCGAGTAGCAGGACCGTGTAGCCGTAATGCTCGATCCAGAACAGCGGATGGCGGTTCAGGATGATGTCGCGCAGCGACCCGCCGCCGAAGGCAGTGATCATGGCCACGGCATAGACACCGATGATGTCCATCCCCTTCTTCCGGGCCTCGTAGATCCCCGTCAGCGCGAAGGCGATGATGCCAATAACTTCGATGGTCTTGATGAGCGTGTTCACCCTGCTTATCCTTATTTCATACCTGACAGATACTGCACTGCCTCATGCACCGCCGCAGCTCTTGCCTCTTTCCATCTCCGCCGTTCCTTCTTCACGTCCTCGCCCCTGGCCTCGCGCGCCTTGAGCTGCTTATCCTCAGCGGAGAGCTTTGCCAATGCAGCGCGGACATCTGTGTTCAGTTTTTTGTACTTTGCTGGATCGGATTTCGGAATCGAGAAGTCCCCGCCTGTCTTCCATATATCACCAAGATGCATCCACGCGGCAAAATGCTCGGTCTTGCCATCCGGCAGGGGCTTCATCTTCGTGGTCGCCTTGATGTCGACGACGCGCAAACCATCCTTATCAGCCACAACCCGCTGACTGCCCTTGAACGGCTCAGCGCCCTGCGTATCGAGATACTCCCACGTCACTTTGGCGACCTGCGCCGGGGCATCGTGGCAGCTCTCGCAGGTGCGCGACCTGCCGAGCGGATGGGCCACCTGTTCCACCTGAAGCCAGGCGAGGTAATTGTTGTTCCCGCCCGGAACGCTGAAGGTCCCGAGATGGACCAAGGCATCGCGCGTCTCGCCCTTGGGCCACCGCCAGGTGAGCCCCGGCTTCGGCGCTACGGCATCTTTGAATCCGCCCATGCTGTTCGGCCATATCTTGGCAGGGATCCAGATACCCTGCTGGTCCTTAATGAGGATTGGCGGCTCCATCGGGCCGTAATATAGTGAATACTTCTTGAAGGGGCTCGGTTTCGATGCCACCATGCCGCTGCCCCATGAGGTCATCTCGTACCCGCCCAGCATCTTCACATGGCAGGCCTCGCATGAGACTTTCTTGTGAAGGCTCTTCGCCATGGCCTGCTCGACCTCGGGATGGCAGTCCTGGCAAGTGGCCCTGCGCTCGATGTGGCCCATGCCGCCCTGCAGCGTCTGGTGGCAGTCCACGCACTCCATCTTCTTTTTTACATGCACATCCTCGGGAAGTCCCGCAGGCTCGGAGAATTCCCTGCCCAGATAGCTGTCACCGCGCCTGCGTTCCATGGTACCCGCGTGGCAGATGAAGGTGCTCCGCCCTCCGCCGGTGCAGTTCACCGCAGGAGGCACCCGGCTGAAGGCATGTGAACCACGCTCGCGGTTCGGCGTGTAGTGGCAGTCGAGACAGCCGGTGTGGCAGAGGTTGCAGGCCTTCTGCTTCGCTATAGCCTGCTCATGCGTGAAAGGCTGATTGAGCTCGTCGATGATATTCGTGGTGTTCTGGAAGGAGAATTTATCGCCTTCAGCCCTGCCGACCGGCGGGGTATCTGCAAAGGATGGCCCTCAGTTGTTCGGACCATGGATATCGTTCCATGTTCGCATGGACCGCTGGCGGAAGTTCGCGCCCATGACGCTCGTGTCGAACTGCGCCACCTGGTCAGGATGGCAGGCGGACTTGCCGCAGGTTTTTCGGGCGATGGCAGGGTCGTAGCCGAGGGTCTCGGGATTTCGGTCATGCCACATGAGTGTGCCGACATCGTAATCAAGCTCGCCGTTCTTATCGCGGGGCAGCATTGCGCGGAGCCGATCATTGCCCGCAGGGAGAAGCCGCTCCACATGGCCCTTCCTCGGCATGATGTTCAGGTCATTGTCCAGCACAATGAGTTTCAGCATCCCCTTGTGCGCCTTGGCAGGATCGTCAAATAGGCCGTTGCCCAGATGGCAGTCTCGGCATTCTGTG
>JAAXXJ010000243.1 GCA_013334545.1 Nitrospirota bacterium
GACGAAGACCGGCACCTATCCCTTCGAATGCACCGAGCGGTTCCTGTTCTTCAAGAGCCATAAGGACCGGGGCATGCACGGCGTGCTCGAGGTGGTGGAGTAGGGACAGGAATCAGGAGTCAGGAGTCAGAACAAGGCCGTTCTGCCGCAGCTGTTACTTCATTCGAGGACACCATGATCAACAAAGAGTTCATCGCATACTTCAAGGTCGCGCACGGATTCTTTAACCTGTGCATGATGTCACTGTTCTGCTATCAGGGATGGATGGGTTTCCTGATCCGTCAGGCCAGGACATCCGGGGCTCCGGCGCCTCTCGACGCCGTCAGGAGGCACCGGAAGGCCGGTCCCTGGTTCGCACTCTGGGGAGTGATGGGCTATGTGGCGGGGATCATCATGATGCTGCTCGACAAGGGCAGGGTCTTCGAGTATCCGCTGCATTTCCTGACCGGATCGCTGATCGCGGCAGTCATTGTGTTGCTCTATGTTGTCTCACGCAGGATCCGGGGGGCTGATTCATCGTACCGGAACATCCACTTCGGCCTAGGCCTGCTCCTGCTGGTCTTGTATGTCATCCAGGTCCTGCTGGGCCTCAGCATCCTGCTGTGATCAGGGATCACGATAGGAATGGACAATAAACATTATTCAATGCAGCAAGATCGTGATAGTATAGGCAATTGTGGATGGACTTGAGCCGCTTCATAGTTATACCGTGAGCGAGAGAAATTCTGTGTTGCATTGGTCCCTCGTATTCATCGTTCAGGCTCCCTTCTTGTCCAGCACCTCACGGACCTTCAGCAGCAACTCCGTGGGGGACACGGGTTTGGAGATGAAGCTTATGCCTTTCTCCAGGATCCCCTCATTGCTGACCATGTCGGCGCTGTAACCGCTCATGAACAAGGCCTTGATCCCCGGCCTGATCTCCCGGATCTCCTCATAGGCCGCCTTCCCGTTCTTCCGGGGCATGATGACATCGAGCAGCAGCAGGTCCACCCTGTCCCGGTTCTCCCTGAAGACCCGCACCGCGTCGTCGCCGTCCCTTGCTTCGATCACCTGGTATCCGAACTCCATCAGCACCGACCGCGTAAGGATGCGGATCATCTCATCGTCCTCGGCCACGAGGATGGTCTCTGTTCCGCCTGACAGCGCCACGTCGGCACGGCCGGAGGAGTCTTCCGCGCTCTTCGGGATGAGCGGGAAGTAGAGGTGGAAGGACGTACCCGCGCCCGGCGCGCTTTCCACATCGATGAATCCCCGGTGCTGCTTGATGATCCCGTAGACCGTGGCAAGACCGAGCCCGGTCCCTTTCCCCATCTCCTTGGTCGTAAAGAAGGGTTCGAAGATCCGTTCGCGGGTCCGTTCGTCCATGCCGTCGCCGGTGTCGGCGACCGTGATCCTGACGTAGGGGCCAGGCTTTCCGTATTGGTGCGCGGCGACGAACTCGGCGTCCAGGTCCACGACCGCGCTGGTGATGGTCAGCCTCCCGCCCCGCGGCATGGCGTCCCGGGCGTTCGTCACCAGGTTCATCAGCATTTGTTCGACCTGGATGCTGTCCGCCATGACCATCGTGCTCCTGTGTGTCAGTTCCGTCCTGAGCTCGATGTCCTCGCGGATGAGCCGTTTCAGCAGCTTTTCCACGCGCATGATGATGCCGTTCAGCTCCAGGGGTTGGGGATTGACGACCTGCTTCCTGCTGAAGGTCAGGAGGCTCTTGGTCAGCTGGGCAGCGCGCTGCGAGGTGGTCAGGATGCTCTCCGCGTAGGTGCGGAGGGGGTCGGTCGGCGCCATCTTCATCTGCAGGAGGTTGCCGTACCCGATGATCGCGGTCAGGACATTGTTGAAGTCATGGGCCACGCCGCCCGCCAGGAGGCCTATGGCCTCCATCTTCTGGGAATGCCGAAGCTGGTCCTCGAGCTTCAGGCTGTCCGTGACATCGTTGGCTAGGACGATCTCGGCCCGCCTGCCGCCGAAGTCCACGGTGTGGGAGGTGATCTCGACGTAGATAAGCGCGCCGTCCTTCTTCCGGTGACGCCAGACGCCGGCCTTGTCCAGGCCTGTTGTGACGCGGGCAACGTTCTCCATGAGCGGCGTGACGTCCTCGGCGGGACGGATGTCCTTGATGGTCATGGACAGGAACTCGCCGCGGGTGTAGCCGTAATGCTTCACGGCGGCGTCGTTCACCGTCAGGAAGCGGTAGGTCTCGATATCGTAGACCCACATGGGGTGGGGATTGCTCTCGAACAGGATCCGGTACTTTTCCTCGCTTTCCACGATGTGCCGCTGGTGGCGCTGGATGTTCCGGGAGAACAGCATGATGCCGCCCGTCCCGATGAGCCAGAGGAGCGCGTGGCTCATCAGGAGCGCCTTCTGCTCCTTCGTCTCGGCCTCGAAGTGGGGCCGCAGCGGGACCGAAATGCTGATGCCGCCCCGGATGTCCCCGAGCTTGTAGCCCTGGTGGCCATGGCACTTGAGGCATGCCTCCTCGGTCCTGAAGGGCCGCATGATCCTCATGTACGGCTCGTCGCTGATGACCGTCTCGCTGCTGAATTCTTTTGCTCCCCGTTCGAACTCCCTGAGGGCTGTTTCTTCCCAGGCATCCGGCCGGTTGACCGGATTGATGTAATTGAGGCTCGTGAGGTGGCTGATGATGGGCAATGCTGAACGCTTGCTGATCAGTTCGAAGACCTGGCGCGTCATCCAGGCGGGGTTCACGAGCGTGAGCTTCCTGCCGGTCGTGGTCGTTATGTCGCGCTCCGCCACCGTCAGATAGGGATTGGGCTGCAGGGTATCGGTGATGGGCACGTACACGCCGCCGTGAAGTGCGCCCCAGCGCCGGAACTCGATGGTCAGGTCGTAGAACGAGCGCGCGATGAGACGGGCCTTTTCAAGGTTGTTATCATGGGTGACCTGCCAGTTCCAGGACAGGGAGACGAACATGAGCACGGACCAGCCGACGATGAGCAGCAGGATGTACTTCTTCGTGCGCAGGGTCCAGCGTTTCTTCGGGCTTTCGGCCATAGGTGTCCCCATGATAGCACAGTAAACGCCTGAATGCCACGTCTATGGCGTTCCTATCGTATCAACGTGAACGCCTATTCTGTTCATATTTATCGCATATGACCGAAAAAATATCAGGATCGATCGTTAAGAGTTGCCCCTTGGTGTTCATGCGGCGCCAGGATATGAATAATGGAAACAGCGATTTATGTGCGTTTTTGTCTGTTCGAAAAAAATGGCACAGGTGTTGCTATATAGCAGATCAAATCCTAACGATCAGGAGGAAAAGGAATCATGAGACAGATAGCGATCTATGGTAAGGGCGGCATCGGAAAATCGACAACGACGCAGAACCTGGTCGCGGCGCTGGCAGAAGCAGGCCACAAGTGCATGATCATCGGCTGCGACCCCAAGGCGGACTCCACGCGGCTCATCCTCAACCGCAAAATGCAGAACACGGTCATGGACATGGCTCGCGAAAAGGGCACGGTTGAGGACCTCGAGCTCGACGAGGTGCTGCTGCAAGGGTTCAAGGGCATCAGGTGTGCGGAGTCAGGCGGACCCGAGCCGGGCGTAGGCTGCGCAGGCCGCGGCGTGATCACTGCGATCAATTTTCTCGAGGAGAACGGCGCCTACGGCGACGACACGGAGTTCGTGTTCTACGATGTTCTCGGCGACGTGGTATGCGGCGGATTCGCCATGCCGATCCGCGAGGGAAAGGCCAAGGAGATCTATATTGTGACCTCGGGCGAGATGATGGCCATGTATGCGGCGAACAACATCTCACGGGGCATCCTGAAGTACGCGCAGAGCGGCGGGGTCCGGCTCGGCGGCCTGATCTGCAACAGCAGGAAGACGGACAAGGAGTTCGAGCTCATCTCCGAGCTTGCGGCGAAGCTCGGCACCCAGATGATCCATTTCGTTCCCCGCGACAACGAGGTCCAGCGCGCCGAACTGCGGCGCAAAACGGTCATCGACTACGCTCCCGATCACCCGCAGGCGGACGAGTACCGTACGCTGGCAAGAAAGATCGCGGACAATAAGAACTTCGTGATACCGACGCCGATCACGATGGACGAGCTGGAGAAGCTCCTGATGGATTACGGCATCATGGAGAAGGAAGAAGCGGTGGCGTAACGGCCGAAGTCGAGAAGATAGGAAGTTGAGAAGTTATGCTGTTTCCCAGCCTCTCAACTTCCCACCATCGCATTTGCACAGAAGGAGGCGACCATGAGCACGGACGTGAAAGAGAAAGACACCAAGGAAGCGAAGCCCGTGAGCAGGAAGATCAAAGAAACGCAGAAAATGATCGAAGAGGTCCTTTCTGCGTATCCGGAAAAATCCAAGAAGGAGCGGGCGAAGCACCTCGCTGCCAACGACCCGACGGGGCAGTGCAGCAGCTGCCAGGTAAAGGCGAATGTCAAGTCCCGACCCGGCGTCATGACCGTACGCGGATGCGCCTATGCCGGCGCCAAGGGAGTGGTCTGGGGACCGGTGAAGGACCAGATCACGATCAGCCACGGCCCGATCGGCTGCGGCCAGTACAGCTGGTGGTCGCGACGGAACTACTACAACGGCCAGACCGGTATCGACGCCTTCGGCACCATGCATATTACCACGGATTTTCAGGAAAAGAACATCGTCTACGGCGGCGACAAGGGGCTCGATCTGGCGATCAAGGAACTGCACGGACTGTTCCCGCTCGGCCGCGGCATCGGCATCCTGTCAGAGTGTCCGGTGGGGCTCATCGGCGACGATATCGAAGCGGTCTCGAAGCGCGTTTCAAAGGAGCTCAAGATCCCGATCGTGCCGGTGCGGTGCGAAGGCTTCCGGGGCGTGTCCCAGTCCCTGGGCCACCATATCGCGAACGACACGATCAAGGATTATGTGCTCGGCAAGGGCACGCTCGAGAAGACCACGCCCTACGACGTGAACCTGATCGGCGACTACAATATCGGCGGCGATGCCTGGGCCTCGCGCAAG
>JAAXXJ010000535.1 GCA_013334545.1 Nitrospirota bacterium
GTTCCTCCGGGGGAGGTCCTGGAAGAGGTCCCCGCCGAGATGCAGGAGGAACTGAAGAAGGAGATCGCTCGCGGGCGCGAGGAGATCACCCGGATCATCCTGGGAGAAGCCCGGAAGATCATTCCCCAGTACGGGATCGAACTGGTGGACGTGCGCATCAAGCGTCTGAACTACGTGGATAGTGTCCAGGAGAAGGTGTACGTCCGGATGATCTCGGAGCGGAAGAGGATCGCCGCCCGGTTCCGGTCCGAAGGGGAAGGCCGGAGCGCCGAGATCCTGGGGACCATGGAGAAGGAGTTGCGCCAGATCCGATCCAACGCCTATCGCCAGGTTCAGGAGATCCGGGGGAAAGGCGACGCCGAGGCCACGCGCATATATGGAGAAGCCTATGGCGGCGATCCGGAATTCTACGCCTTCTCGCGCACCCTGGAGGCCTACAAGGAGGGGCAGAACAAGAACTCGGTGATGATCCTCACCACGGACAGCGACTACTACCGGTACCTGAAGGACGCTAAGGCATATCCGGGCCGACCGACTCGCTAGGTGTGGCTAGACTGACAGGAAATCCCTTTCTGAGGGCTTTGGCTGATGGAGCCGGATGCAAAGGGACCGGTATTTTTGCCTGCAGGTGATCAAGGAGTCTCGTGACATGAACGTTCTCCTCATTTACCCAAGATTTCCTGATACGTTTTGGTCTTTCAGGTACGCCTTGAGTTTCATCGGAAAGAAAGCGGCCTTCCCACCTCTTGGCCTGCTGACCGTCGCAGCCCTGTTTCCGGAAGAATGGTCCAGGCGCCTCGTGGACGTCAATGTGGCCGACCTTACGGATAATGACCTTTCATGGGCGGATATGGCCTTCATCGGCGCCATGGCGGTTCAGCAGGAATCGGCGAAGCAAATCATCGCCCGTTGCAGGGCGAAGGGCTTGAAAGTCATCGCGGGTGGACCGCTCTTCACCGCCGAACCGGACGAATTTGAGGAGGTCGATCATCTTGTCCTCGATGAGGCCGAGCTCACATTGCCCTCTTTCATTGAAGATCTGCAAAACGGCCATCTCAAAAGAGTCTACAGGGCTTCCGGTTTCTGCGATCTTCATCACACCCCCATCCCTTCCTGGGATTTGATACCAATGAAACGATATGCCTCCATGAGCATTCAGTTTTCGAGAGGATGTCCGTTCAACTGCGAATTCTGCAATGTGACGGCTCTCTTCGGTCATCGACCGCGCTTGAAAACGTCTCAACAGGTAATCGCGGAGCTGGATCGTGTTTATGATGCAGGTTGGCGTGGCAGCATTTTTTTCGTTGACGACAATTTTATCGGAAACAAGCGACACCTTAAATCACAGTTGCTGCCTGCCTTGATCGATTGGCGAAAAGACAAAAAGGGATGCGTCTTTTTCACGGAAGCTTCTATCGATCTGGCCGATGACCCGGAGCTTTTAGACCTGATGGTCAAAGCCGGCTTCGATACCGTCTTTATCGGAATTGAGTCGCCCGATGAGGCATGCCTGACGGAGTGTCACAAAACGCAGAATAAGAACCGGGATCTCCTTGAAAATGTCAAGATTATCCACCGTGCCGGGTTGCAGGTAATGGGCGGTTTCATTGTCG
>JAAXXJ010000015.1 GCA_013334545.1 Nitrospirota bacterium
AGGTAGAGGAAGTAACCAGGGAAGAGTCTCCCCACGATCTCTCCCGCCTGGTCCCTCCCGTAGGATCGAAAGATCGCCGGCGTGACGATGAAGGTGAACAGGGCCATGCCGCCGGTCCAGAGCGCACGGGTGAGGGTCTCGAGAGAGAAGAGGATGGATTTCATTGCCGTACCATGATCTTCTTGTGGCACAGGAGGCAGAGATTGCCGGGGCTTTTTCCTTCGTTCGTAAAGAGCTTCTTCTGTTCGGACGCATGGGGGTTGTGGCAGCTCGTGCAGGAAAGCTCCCTGCCGGATCGCGAAGGATCGGGTTTGCCTTTCACCGGATGGGCATCGGATGCGCTGAAGGCCGCCATCACGTGTCGACCCGATGTCTGCTGGTCATGACAGGTGGCGCAGAGGTCCGCAAGGGGCTGGGTGAGCACGGAGGAATGATCCGAAGCGTGGGGCGAATGGCAGTAGGTGCACTGGCCGTCCTTGACCGGCGGATGGACCGTCTTTTTTGTGAACATGCTCTTGTCATGGCAGGTGAAGCACAGGTCCGGCGGCAGGGCGGTCAGGAGTTTCGCGTTCTTGCTCGAATGGGGATTGTGGCAGGAGGTGCACATGCCGCCGGCGACCGGCGTATGAACCGACCTCTTTTCGAACGCCGCCTTGTCATGGCAGGTGAAGCAGAGGTCCGGAACGGCCGTCGTGAGCTTCGGGAAAGGTTTTTCGCCTTGATGGTTCCCGGCATGACACGAGCTGCATCCCATTTCAATCGCGGGATGCACCGTCTTGCCTTCTTTTTTGTCCGGATGACAGTCCAGACACGCGGGCTCTGCCGCGAACAGGGGCAGAGGGGCAAGAAGCAGTGCGAACAGCATGGCGGGGAAAGCGGCCGATCGCTTCATGGCCTGAATTGTAGCGCAAATAGAGGATGATTACAACGGAAAAGCCGGAAGGGTGGGATGCTTCTTTCGTCGTATGCGAGCGGCGCGAGCAGTCAAGGGATCGAAACGTCCGCTTCAATGAAATTGGTTGACATTTCTCCCAGGTATCATTATCATCGCAAAAAGTTGGGATGGAGGAAGGGAGAGAGCCTGTGATGGCCCGTCGCGGTGCGCATCGACGATATCGGTTCCCGATGCTTTGTATCCTCGGCGTTGCCGCCCTTTATCCCGCCATCCTGTTCGCAGCAGATGCGGTCCCTGCTCCGGCTTCCGTCACCCCACCCGCCGAACCCTCGACGAACGTCAACGGCTACTTCTCTGCAAGATATATGTACCGCACCGCCTCTTCGTCCGAGGGGAGGATAGACGATCAGGATTTCTTCGGCGACCTCCGGCTTGACATTACGCAGCCGAAGAAGAATGACTACGAATTCCATTTCCTCGGTTCCATCCGCTCGGACATCGACGGGAATCAGGATCAGACCACGTTCTATCCGCTCGAGAACGTCTGGGACACCTTCGAGTCACGAATGGTCGGCAAGGTGTACGAGGCCTATGTGGCCACGAACTGGACGCCCGGGGGCTATGATACGCGGGTGCGCGCGGGCCGACAGGCGGGCACCCGCGACGAGCCGGTGTCCTTCGACGGTGTCTCCGTGGACGTGGGCAAGGAGCGGTGGAATGTGACGCTTTACGGCGGCGCGGCGATCCACTTCTTCGAGGTCAACACGCACTGGGGCGACGACACCCTCGAGGGCGTGGGCATCGACTACCGGCTGTTCCAGGCAACGGGTGTGAGCGCCGACTACCTCGCAGTGAAGGACAAGCGGACGTTCACGCCCGCCGAGGACACTGTCCATGACCGCATGGTCTCGCTCAAACTCTGGCAGCGGTTCGATCCCTTTACCCGGATTACGGCGAAGTACCGGCTGCTTGACGGCGATCCCCGGGACCTTTCGATCAAGCTCGTGACCGCCACGCAGGCAACGGATATCGAGGCGAGCCTGAACTACTTCCGCCAGTTCCGCACGCAGTACGAGCTGTCGAACGAGCTTTCCCTCTTCTACGACGTTGTCGGCCAGTCCAATCCCTACCAGAGCTTCGATATCAAGGTCCGGAAGTTCTTTGCCGAGCGCGTCGCCCTCGACCTTGGCTACTATAAACGCGACCTCCTGGACGAGGCGGACGAGGGCGCCTTTAACAAGGATTACCGCCGGCTGTTCATCGACGTGGAGGTCATGGACCTCTTCCTGAACAACCTGTCCGGGACGGTGCTCGCTGAGCAATGGGAGAGCCAGGGGCGGTCCTACAATGCCCTCGGCGCCGACCTGTCCTATAAGATAAAGAAGAACAAAAAGGAAGCGCGGATCAGCATCGGCACCAACTACAGCCTGTACAAGTACGACTACTATATCGAGCAGGGGGTGCGTGAGCAGGTGCGCACTTATTACCTGAACGCCAAATACCCGCTGAACCACGGGCTCTCCGTGAACGGCGCTTATGAGTACGAGCATAGTTTCGAGAATTATCAGACCCTGAGGCTGGGAATGCGCTATGACTTTTGACAACGGTATGACGAAAAGGACAGTGATCATCCTGCTGACTCTCATTACACTCGGGATCGCTATCGTTGTCCAAGCGGCCCAGACCGAAGGTGGGCAGGACGCCCGCATCCCCTTCCCGAAGCCGGGCTCTCATAAAGGGAACTGGCTCGAGTATCACGGGAAGACCGTGGGGGCCGAGGGGAACAGCCCGGGCCAGCCCGGCAAGGCGTGCATTGTCTGCCACGACCGGACGGACTGCATCACCTGCCACAGCACGACCATGCCGCGAGACCATAACAATACCTGGCGAGTGCGCGGCCACGGTCTGATGGCGGACGGCAACCGGGAACGCTGCCTCATGTGCCACCGCCAGGATTACTGCATCCGCTGCCACAGCGAGACAGCCCCGCGCACGCACACGGCATCCTGGATCACCGAACACTGCAAGTGGTGCCACTTCGGGCCCGGCGGCCTGCCCGGGGACAACTGTTCGGTCTGCCATAAGAGGCGGCCCCACTAGTCGGCGCCGCACTCGGGCAGCCCGACGATGAACTGCGGGCTATGCTAGAAGAAGCCTAAGACGCACACATTGTTGTCATTGCGAGGAGCGTTGCGACGAAATAATCTTGTATTGACGGCGAGATTGCGCGCTCCCTTCGGATGCTTGCGATGACGTCGTAACAGAATTTCCTGCTTATTGTATGAGGGTTGTTCAGAATACCGGAGCATGGCAATGAAGACTTGTTTCACCTGGTCATTGTTGGCGCTGCTGTTCGCGGCGGGATGTGATTCGGGCCGCGGGCCGGACTCGCTGTTCGCGCCGAAGTCGACATCGGGATGCATGACGTGCCACAATTCGACCATCGCGCCGGATCCCCTTGTCACGAACGGGTCTGGCACCTACGGCAAGCACATAAGCCATGTCCAGTCCGGGGGCATCCCCTGCGAGCGGTGCCATTATACTTACTCACAGCTGGTGACGCACATGAACGGGACTTTGGATACGGGCTATCCTGCGGTCCTCATCGTCTATTTCGACTCCACGAACCCATCCGGGGCGTGGATCAACGATACTGGACCGGGCACCGGCACCTGCTCGTCGGTCTCCTGTCATGGAGGCTACTCGCTGGACTGGTACGGGACCGGTGTATCGGGATGCGCGGCCTGTCACTTCGCACAGATGGGGTCCCGGCGGCCGGTGCTGGGAGCGAACGGCGACTTCGGCGCGAATCCCGCCATGCTTTCCCATCATGTCAGCGGTACGGCAGATCCTACGCCGGCGCAATGCCAGGTCTGCCATGAGATGACCCAGCACATGGGCGGGACAGTGCGGCTTAAACAGGCAGATACGGGTGCGGCGATCGCGTACAATCCTACCAGTCCGAATACTCTGGAGCCCTTCTGTCTGAGCTGCCATGACGCGGATAGCGCCGTCTCCACGTTCACCTCCGGCGGAACGCCTACGTCGCCGTTCAACGACGGGTCGACCATGGGACAGGTCCCGCACCGCGCAAGCATTGAGATCAAAGATGCCTGGAACAAGACCTATGGACACCGTCAGAAGGGATTGACCTGTATCGGCGACGGGACACCGAATACCGGCTGTCATGGGAGTGGACACGGAACAGCAAATGTCGGGCTGTTGGCCAGGAACCTAGCGCTGCCGAACGCGAAGACCAACTGGTACAACGTTGCAGACGAACCGGACTATGACCTCTGTTTCACCTGCCACGCGGCGTACATCACGGTCTCGAAGGAAGCGATTCTCGGCATGAAGGCGGGTGGGAACTATGCTACGGACCTCTTCAATAATAATGGCGTCTTGCCGGCCTATGCGATTGCGAACATCCAGACGCTCTTCCGTGATGTGAACCTGGGGACCACGGGGAAGACATACGACGACCCGGTTTCCTTCAGTTCGAACCACGAGAATCTGCATATGTACCATCTGCAGATCGGGCCGGCCTGGAACTACCGTGACTCAATCCCCTCATCTATCGTATGCGTCAGCTGCCACAGTGTGCACGGATCAAATACGCAATGGGGCTGGGTTCACGACAGTCTGCAGTTCAGCCACGTCACCGGGTCGGGGAGCGACCAGTACGGCATGATTGGCGCCGCACCGCTGAGCCTGCTCGGGAACTATCCCACGTCCTGCACGTTCAATTGTCATGATGTGTTCGGCACCACCACGCACAGTTGGTTCGAGCCGTCAGATGAGTAGGGGAGAGGTGTGGAGGTGAGCACTACGCTTCCTTGAACGACATCGTCAACTCATAGGTCCCGGCATCGAACCGTTTTTCAATCTCAAAACCCATGTTCTCGAACAGGTGGAGCATGGGTTTGTTGTCTTGGAGGACGGTAGCGGCAAATCCCAGCAGTCCCTGCTTCTTTGCCAGGAACGTGAGGTAGGTGAGCAGCTCCGCGCCGATGCCCTTGCCCTGGTACGCGTCAAGCACCACGAAGGCCACTTCCGCCGTATGGCTCTTCTCGTCGATCATGTACTGCCCCATCCCGACCGCGACCTCTTTCCCCTCCTGCTCGATCGTCGCCAGGATCACCATCTCCCGCCGGTAGTCGATGGCCACAAACTTCTGGAGCCGCTCGTGAGGCATGTCGGTCCGCATCGAGATGAAGCGGTGGTACATGCTGTCGTTCGTGAGCTGGTAGAAAAAGTCCTTCAGGAGGTGCTCATCATTCATCCGCACCGGCCGGAAGAACACGGCGAAGCCGCGGCGGGTCGTGCGGTGCGCTTCGAGGTGCTCGGGATACTCGCCTCCTTCGCCGGTGATGTAGAGCTGGTCGCGGTAGATGAGGTGCCGGCGCTTGGCCTCCCCGATGAGCATGGGCCGGAACTTCGGGTGGGCGATGGAGATGAGGTCCATGGCGCGCTCGCGGATGTTCTTGCCGTGCAGGTAGGCGATGCCGTACTCGGTCACCACGTAGTGGATGTCGCCTCGTCCCAGGGTAATGCCCGCGCCTTCCTTTACGAAGGGGACGATGCGCGAGACCTCGCCGTTCTCCGCCGTGGATTGGATGGCGAGGATCGTCTTGCCGCCCGGCGAGAGGATGGCGCCGCGCATGAAGTCGGCCTGGCCGCCGATGCCGCTGTAAAAGATCTCGCCGATGGACTCGGCCGTGGCCTGGCCGGTGAGGTCGATCTCCAGAGCGCTGTTGATGGCCGTCATGTTCCGCTGGCGCGCCAGGACCGTTGGATTGTTGGTGTAATTCACCTGCCGGAACTCGACCGCCGGGTTGTCATGCAGGTACCGGTAGGTTTCGCGTTTTCCCATGCAGAACGCGGCCACGGTCTTGCCGCGGTTCAGGTCCTTCTGCGAGTTGTCGACCACTCCGGTCCGCATGAGCTCGACAATCCCGTCGGTCATGAGCTCGGTGTGGACCCCGAGGTGCTTCTTGTCCTTCAGGTGCGACAGGATGGCGTTCGGGATGCTGCCGTAGCCCACCTGGATGGTGTCGCCGTCCTGTACGATGCGGGCGACGTACTTCCCGATGCGTTCGGCGATCTCATCGGACACGACACTGGTGAACTCAAGGAGCGGCTCATTCCCGGGGACCAGGTAGTCCACATCCCGGATGTGGATGAAGGTCTCGCCGTGGACGCGGGGCATCTCGACATTCACCTGGGCGACGACCAGCGACGCGTTCTCGGCCGCCGCCTTCACGATGTCGACGCTGATGCCGAGGCTCATGAACCCGTGCTCGTCAGGGAAGGAGGTCTGGATGAGCGCCACGTCCACGGGTACGATCCTGCGGGCGAAGAGCGAGGGGATCTGCGAGAGGAAGATCGGCGTGTAGTCCGCGAGCCCTTTGTTCACCGCCTGACGGGTATTGTTCCCGATGAAGAACGAGTTGTAGCGGAAGTTGTCTTTGAACTTCTCGTCCCCGTAGGGCGCCACGCCAAGGGCCCAGACCTGCAGGAGCTCGGTATCGAAAAAGGCCTTGGGATTGGACTGGACGTACTCGATCAGGGACCGGACCAGGAACTGTGGTTCCCCGCAGCCGGTGCCGATGAAGATGTGGTCTCCGGGGTGGATCTTGCTGAACATGACGTTCGCGGTAGCGAACTTGCCCGGGTATTGCTGTGATACTTTCCGGAGCCAGGGATGCAAATCGAATTCGGTCATGGGATCTCTCGGGTAAAGTATAACATACAACACAGGAGACGGGAGAAAGGAGCGTGGCTACGGCGCGGGGTTCAGGAATTCCAAGTGATGAATGGCGGGGTGGACGGGACTCGAACCCGCGACCTCCTGCGTGACAGGCAGGCGTTCTAACCGGCTGAACTACCACCCCAACGGTGAGAGCGAAGTGAAGATCCTGGAGCAGGGAGCTGGACTCCACATGGCGATCTTGCGGACATGGTAGGCGGAACAGGGATCGAACCTGTGACCCCAGCCTTGTAAGGGCTGTGCTCTCCCAGCTGAGCTATCCGCCCGTTTCCGCCGCAACGGAAGTACAAATATCTATTATTCTTCCTGAAAAGTCAAGGGGAAATTGCATGAGGAATTTGCTTCACGGAATTTGCTTCACTCAAGGTTGCAGGACAGGCTCTTTTGGCGTTACGGGCTTTAGTTGGCGCAGTCGTTCCAGGGCGTTATCAGCTGCAAGACTGTCACCTGCAGCATGGTACGCGTCCGCCAGATGCTGATAGGCCTCGGCAAGGAGGTCCGGCTGGCTCCGGGGGATTGTTTCCGTTGCTTCCAAGAGCGAGGTGATGGCGTCCGGAATCTTTCCGAACTTCAGCTGGATGACGCCGAGCGTATCCAGGTAGTAGGGTCGGTGGTCAGGAGTGAGTTCCAGAGCCTGCATGACCAGGTTCTGCGCCTTGCTCAGTTTTTTGTCCTGCTGGACATAGACCCATGCGAGGTTATTGAGCATGTCGCCGTTCGCCGGATCGAGGTCCCGTGCTTTCCCGTATGCCTTCTCCGCTTCGGCATAGTCCTTTTCCCGGTAAGCAACGTCGCCCAGCAAAGACCACGCCCTACCGTTCTCCGGGGCCTGCTTCACTGCGAAACGGTACTGTTCACGCGCGAGCCCGGTCTTTCCCTGGGAATCATAAATGCCCGCGAGCTTGATGTGTTCCTCGGCCGAGAGCGGATCATGCAGCACGATGATCTTCGGGAGGGAGCAGCTTGTCGCTAGTGACAGAATTGTGAGCGCTGTCGCGAGTTGTATGACTTTAATCATGATTTTGTTGTATCGCGAGATCCGAGGTTGGGAAGGTGAGAGGATGAGAAGTTAGGATGCGGATCTGTATCCGGATTTTTCACAACCTCCCAACTTCCCCTCTTCGTCCGTTCCGTAGTCATTGCGGCCTCACCACGATCATCCAGTTCCCTGCCCGCGTCCATGCCTTCGCGAACTTCTCATAGGTCATCGTCGCGTTCGCTGTTTCCCCGTCGTGCATGATGAACAGTCCATTCCCATCATCGAAGCCGATGATCGTCACATAATGCGGCTGCTTGTACGGTCCGAAGCCCAGGTCAAGGAGGCAGATGACCGGAGTATTGCTCCTGATAGCGGATCTCAGGGCGTCGGTGGTCCCGCCCGACGATGCTGTCTTGAGCCCCGCGTTCGTGGCGTAGCGCTCAAGGTCCATGGGCAGGGTCCCCCGGAGTTTGGGCAGATAGATGCTCGCGGTTATCGTTTCCAAGTCCACGGGCCTGCCGTAGAACGCGAGGATTCCGGCGAGGGCAGCAGGGCCGCAGTCATATTCGGTCTGCTTCACGAAGGGAACGCCTTCTATATAATGCCCCCGCGCCTCGATGCCGGGCTTGATGGCTTCAAAGCTTTTCCCCCCGCACCCCGCTGCAAGGACGATCACACCAAGAAAAAAAAGGCCGTGAGCAGACAAGATGCTGTTCACGGCCTTTGTGTTCTTCCCGTCAGGGATCATTTTTTCTTGATCTCGATCCGGCCTTCGAGGAGGTAGATGATCAGCACCACCAGGAGCGCGATGATCACGAGGCCCAGAAGAACGCCAAGGACGCTGTCGCCGCCGGCCTGGACCGAGTCCAGGTTCGCTGCCAGCTGATGGAGCTGTTCGTCGGAAAGGGCAGCGATGCGGGCCTCGGTCTCTTCAGGCGTGAGTCCGTAGTCCAGGAGCTTCTGCCGGAGTTCCTTGGATTCGAGGGTCTTCTGGACCGTAGCGAGGTCAGCGGCGCGGTCATGAGCAGGAGCGCCCGGTGCGGCGCCCGGGGAGATCGGCAGGAGCATGGCCTCGGCGGGTCCGGCTGCGGTTGAGATGGCAAGGAGCGCAAGGACGAGGTAGATGACAAGAGGCCGGGTATAGAACGCTTTGAGCATGTGCTTCATACAACACCTCCTGAATGCAGGGATGCCGGGCAGCGGCTTAATGCCTGATAACGACATGGTGGCCGGTCAGCTCGAGAATGGCAATGACGATGACCACGATCAACAGGATGACGATCACATCGCTGAGAACGTCGCCGCCTGCCTGCACCGCGTCCAGGTGTGCGGCAAACTGGTGTATCTGCTGGTCCGAAAGGGCTCCCAGCCGCTTTGTCGTCTCTTCGGCTGTGAGGCCGTAGTCAAGGAGCCTCTGCCTGACAACCGAGGATTCAAGCGTTGCCTGGACCTTCGCCAGGTCTGCCGACCTCGTTTCTGCTTGGCCCGCGGGTACGATCATTGCCCATCCTTGCGTCGGAAGGGTGAGCGCGAGCAGGGCGACGATGAGGTACAGCGAAAGGATCCTGGCGAACGGCGTGTTCAGCATGGTCATGCCTCCCGGCCGCATCAGACGGTCATGATCTCTTTTTCCTTATGGGCAAGCAGCTCGTCGAGCTTTTTGATATGGCTGTCCGTGAGCTTCTGGATCTCGTCCTGGACCTTCTTGACCTGGTCCTCGGACACGTGGGAATCCTTGTCCTTCGCCTTCTTCTTGAGGTCGTTGATGGCCTCGTGACGGATGTTCCGGCAGGCCACGCGGGTGTCCTCCGCGAGCTTCTTCGCGTGCTTCACGATCTGATGCCGCCGCTCCTCGGTAAGGGGCGGGATGGACAGCCGGATGACCTTGCCATCGTTGCCGGGATTGAGCCCGATGTCCGATTTCTGGATGGCCTTCTCGATCTCGCCAAGCAGTTTGGGCTCAAAGGGTTGGATGGTTATCGTCTTGGGGTCCGGCACGGAGAGGTTCGCCACCTGGTTCAGCGGCGTGGGCGTGCCGTAATAATCCACCATGATGCCGTCGAGGATGCCGAGGGACGCCCTGCCGGTCCTGATGGCAGCGAACTCCCGCTTCAGGGTCTCGTGGGCCTTGTTCATCTTATCGTCGGCCTTCTTGATAAGCTCGTTCACCATAGCAGTATTACCTCCCGGAGACCAGCGTCCCCACTGGCTCGCCTGCCACGATCTTCTTGATGTTGCCGGGGACGTTGAGATTGAAGACGATGATGGGAAGGCTGTTGTCCATGCAGAGGGAGATGGCCGTCGCGTCCATCACCTTGAGGTTCTTCTGGAGCACGTCGAGGTAGGAAAGGCGGTCGTACTTGACGGCGGAAGAGTCCTTCACCGGGTCCGCGCTGTAGACGCCGTCCACCTTGGTGGCCTTCATGATGACGTCGGCACCGATCTCCATGGCCCGGAGCGCCGCGGCCGTGTCGGTGGTGAAATAAGGGTTTCCGGTGCCCGCGGCGAAGATCACCACCCGGTTCTTCTCGAGGTGGCGCACGGCGCGCCGCCGGATGTAGGTCTCGGCGAGCTCCCGCATCTCAATGGCGGACTGCACCCGCGTAGCCACACCCTTGTTCTCGAGGGTGTTCTGGAGTGCGAGGGCGTTCAGCACCGTGGCCAGCATGCCCATGTAGTCGGCACTGGCGCGCTCCATGCCCTTGGCCGCGGCCGAAAGGCCCCGGAAGATGTTGCCGCCGCCGATGACGATGGCGATCTGGAGACCGTGCTCGTAGATCTCCTTGATCTCCGAGGCGATCTTGTCGATGACGGTGAGGTCGATGCCGTATCCCTGCGAGCCCATGAGGGCCTCGCCGGAGAGCTTCAGGAGGATGCGCTTGTAGGGAGAACTCGTCATCGGTCACCTGCGCTGTTGGTCCCGCCGAAGGGCGGGAGGATGTCCAAGAGCGTTGTCCTTGACCATTGCGGGCTGCAGCATGCCCGTCACGTCGTGAAGTTACTGCTTCAGCTGCGCGGCCACTTCCTCGGCGAAATCGGCCTTCTTCTTCTCGATGCCTTCGCCGAGCTGGAGCCGGACGAACCGGCTGATCGTGGCGCCCTTCAGGAGGTTCTTGACCTTGAGCTTGCCCTCGGGGTCCTTGATGAACACCTGCTCCAGGAGGCACGTGTCGCCGTAGAACTTTTCCAGCTTGCCCTCAACGATCTTTCCGATGACGTTCACCGGCTTGCCTGACTCCTTCGCCTGGGCTTCGAAGATGGCCCGCTCACGAGCAAGCGCGTCCGCAGGCACCGTCTCCCGGGAGAGATACTGCGGGTTCGCGGCCGCAATGTGCATGGCGATGTCCTTGCCGAGCTGCTCATCGCCTCCCGTGAAGTCCACCATGACCCCGATACGGTTGCCGTGGAGGTAAATCGCGAGCTGTCCCGCAGTCTCATAACGCACGAACCGGCGGACGGCGATGTTCTCGCCGATCTTCTGAACCAGAGCGTTCCGTTTCGCCTCGACGTTCTCACCGCTCATTGTCAGCTGGGCGAGCGCCGCGACATCTGCCGGGTTCTTTGCTGCCACCAGTTCGGCGACCCCCTTCGCGAATCTTTGGAAATCCTCGTTCTTCGCGACGAAATCGGTCTCGCTGTTCACCTCGGCCAGGACGCCGACCTTCCCGGTTACGTGCGAAGCAATCATCCCTTCAGAGGCTACGCGCGCCGACTTCTTTGCCGCAGCGGACAGGCCCTTCTTCCGCAGGATATCGACCGCCTTCTCGGCGTCGCCGCCGGCCTCTTCGAGCGCTTTTTTTGCTTCCATCATGCCCACGCCGGTCTTTTCGCGCAGGTCCTTGACTGCAGATGCGGATATTGCTGCCATGGTATGTGTGATCCCCTTCCTGAGTTATTGTTTGGTACGAATTTGCCGCACCACATCGCCGGTTCCGGAGCATGTCGCTTGACCATGCAACTGTTCACCGCGAAGCACGGTGCGGTCGTGCGCTTATTCCTCGTCCGCTATGGCGTCCGCAGCTGGCGCAGGTACCTCGGCAAGATCAGCGGCGCCTGCTGACTTGGCGGCCTCCATGGCAGCCCCTGCTTCCTTGGCGATCGCCTGCCTGCCCTCGATGACGGCATCGGCGATCTTGGAGGACATGAGGCGAATGGCCCTGATAGCGTCATCGTTGCCCGGGATCACATAGTCGATGTTGTCGGGGTCGCAGTTCGTATCGACCACGGCCACGACGGGGATGCCGAGGCGGTTCGCTTCCTGCACGGCGATCTGCTCGTTGCGGGGATCGATGACGAACATGAGGGACGGCAGCCCGGGCATGGTCTTAATACCGATCAGGATCTTCTCGAGCTTCGTGCGCTCCTTCTCCAGACGGGCGACTTCCTTCTTGGTGAGCTTGTCGTAGGTGCCGTCCTCTTTCATCTTTTCGATCTTCTTGAGGCGGTCGATGCTCTTTTTGATGGTGGCGTAGTTGGTGAGCATGCCGCCGAGCCAGCGGCTCGAGATGTAATACATGCCGCAGCGCTTGGCCTCTTCGGTGATGGCATCCTGGGCCTGCTTCTTGGTGCCGACAAACAGGATATCCTTGCCCTGCGCCGAAGAATTGCGGACGAAATCGTAGGCTTCCTTGAACAGCTTGAGGGTCTTCTGGAGATCGATAATGTAGATTCCGTTCCGTTCTCCGAAGATGTACTTCTTCATCTTGGGGTTCCAGCGCTTGGCCTGGTGGCCGAAGTGAACCCCCGCTTCCAGCAACTCCTTCATCGTGATCGTGGACATGGCGTCCCCCCTTCTGGTTTTCCCTCCGCGCCGATCATCCCCGCAGCAGACCCTGTTTTTCCCGACAGGGCACCCTGCAGCAGGTCCTGGACGCGTGTGGATTTTGAGATAGCCTTCTTAAATGTTTAAAAGGCGATCCTTAAAATACCATACTCTCTAGAAGGGTTCAAGGAAAAAGTGCTTCATAATGAGGAAAAAACAGCGTTATGGTCATGAGCGGCATCCTGAAGTCGTCTTATCTGGCGAAGCTTGTCCTTTTCAGCTTCAGGTGATGGGCGCCAATCCCTTCCCGGGATAGCAGTCGTTAATCACTGGTTCACCTAACAAGCTGATTTAATGCAATTTATCGAAATACGTATGGTCAGATATCGCTACATTTCTTGCTGTCCGTCCATAAAAACGCTTGACAAATATCATCAACTTGTTTATATTCACATTTCTCAAAATCGTTTTCAAAGGCGGATATTATGGCTACGGTTTCGGCAAAAGCAGAAGATGTGAAGAGAAGCTGGTTCGTCGTGGACGCCAACGGGAAGACCCTCGGCCGGCTTGCAAGCCGCATCGCTTCGGTGCTCAAGGGCAAGACCAAGCCCATTTACACCACTCATGTGGATACCGGAGATTTCGTGATCGTCGTGAACGCCGACAAGATCCATCTTACCGGAAAGAAGCTGGACCAGAAGACCTATTACAGCCATTCCGGCTATCCCGGCGGCCTCAAGTCCGTCACGGCGGGCAAGTTGATGAAGACCAAGCCCGAGCGGGTGCTCAAGATGGCGGTGGAGGGCATGCTCCCCAAGACCCGGCTCGGCAAGCAGATGCTTTCCAAGCTCAAGGTCTATGCAGGCGACAAGCATCCGCACGCGGCGCAGCAGCCGGCGGAGATGAAGTTCTGATCAGCGAAGTTCAACGCGTGGGCCCCGGGCCCGCGACAAACGGAGGGGATTGAATGTCAGCAGCAGCGGTATCACGGTTCTATGCGACCGGCAAACGGAAGAATTCCATCGCACGGGTGTGGATGATGCCCGGCAGCGGGAAGATCACGATCAATGACCGTACGTCGGACCAGTACTTCGGCCGGGACGTGCTCAAGATGATCATTCGCCAGCCCTTTGAAGTGACGGGCACGGTGGACAAATACGATGTTCTCGCCACGGTGGTCGGCGGCGGGTCCTCGGGCCAGGCCGGCGCCATCCGGCACGGCATTTCGAAGGCGCTGCTTGCCGTCGATACTGAGGCTAAGGGTAAGCTGCGCAAGGAAGGGCTGCTCACCCGCGACCCCCGGAAAAAAGAGCGTAAGAAGTACGGGCAGAAAGGCGCCCGCGCCCGGTTCCAGTTCTCGAAGCGGTAAACCGGGACGTTGCAAGGGGGCCGTTCGTTTCCCGGGCGGCCCCCCGAAGATTGCTAGCGATCACATTGAGGACGTGCACCCTGTATTGAACGATCGAGGGAAGGTGAAGATGCCTTCCCTTTTTTATTAACCATGAAAAACAATACGCTCAAAATAGCCATCGTGGGCTCGAGCGGGTACACCGGCGGCGAGCTGTACCGCATCCTGTTGCACCATCCCGGTGCCGTTGTTACGGTCGTGACCTCGGAAAAGTCCGCCGGAAAGCCGATCACCGACATCTTTCCTCACCTCCTGGGGCTCACGGACCTTGTATGCGAGCCGCTGGATCCCGCGTCCATCGCGAAGAAGGCGGACCTCGCGTTCCTGGCCCTGCCGCATGTGACCGCCCAGGAAGCGGCCTTCCAGCTTCACAAGCAGGGCGTCAAGGTCGTCGATCTTTCGGCCGATCACCGGCTGGCGGACCCGGCGCTGTACGAGACTTGGTACGAGCACTGCCACCAGCATCCCGAACTCCTGAAAAGCGCTGTGTACGGGCTCCCGGAGCTTCACCGCGAGAGGATCAGGAAGGCATCGCTCATCGCGAACCCAGGCTGTTATCCCACGAGCGCCATCCTCGGCCTCGCACCGGTCGTCGCGAAGAAGATGATCGATGTCGGCACCATTGTCGTCGATTCAAAGTCCGGGGTCTCGGGCGCGGGCAGGAGCCCGGCGCTCGCCTACCATTACCCGGAGGCGAACGAGGGCTTCATGGCATACAAGGTGGGGACCCATCGCCACACGCCAGAGATCGAGCAGGAGCTGTCGCTCCTTGCAGACGCATCGGTGACGCTCTCGTTCACGCCGCACCTCGTGCCGATGACCAGGGGCATCCTGTCGACGATCTACGCGAAGCTCTCTGTGCCCGCAGACACCGGAACGCTTCACAACCTCTTCCAGGAATTTTACCGGAACGAACCGTTCGTACGGTTACTTCCGCTCGGGCAGTTCCCGAACGTGCGGAACGTGCGGGGATCGAACTTCTGCGACATCGGTGTGCATGCCGACGGCCGGACGGGCCGCGCCGTGATCGTGACGGCCATCGACAACCTGGTGAAGGGTGCATCGGGCCAGGCGGTCCAGAACATGAACCTCATGATGGGGTACGAGGAGACCGCGGGCCTCAAGTTCGCGGGATTGTTCCCCTAGACCAGGAGCTAGCACCGGGAAGCCGGAGAACAGTCATGTGTCTCCGTATGTTCGGCTCTCGGCTTCACGGTTCCACTATTCCAGCAAGGTAGGTAGAACGATGAAAACTCTCGACAGCAAGAACTTTTCCGTGCCGGGCTATAAGGCCTGGGGGATCCATTGCGGGATCAAGAAGACCGACAAGAAGGACCTGGCGGTCATCGTCTCGGACCGTGACGCTTCCATGGCAGGCGTATTCACGAAGAACCGGGTGAAGGCCCCTTCAGTGGTGATCGGCACGGCCAAGGTGAGGTCCGGCAAGGGCAGGATCATCGTTGCCAACAGCGGGTGCGCCAACGCCTGCACCGGAAAGCAGGGCCACCTCGATGCCCGCGAGACGGCAGAGATCGTGGCGAACGAGTTTGGCACGAAGCCCGACCTGGTCTATGTTGCCTCCACCGGCGTCATTGGAGAGACGCTCCCGATTCCCAAGATCAGGACCGGCGTCGCGACCGCCGCGGGACTCCTGTCGCCGACCGGATGGGGGCAGGCAGCTGAAGCCATCATGACGACGGATATCTATCCCAAGATCGCCGTTGTCCAGGAGGAGATCGGCGGAAAGACCATCACGCTTGCCGGCATTGCGAAGGGCTCCGGCATGATCCATCCTGACATGGCCACCATGCTTTGCTTCATTGTGACCGACGCACTCGTCGCGGCGCCGATGCTCAGGAAGATGCTGACGTCCTCCGTCGGCCGGTCGTTCAACGTGATCACCGTGGACGGAGACACCAGCACCAACGACATGGTCCTGTGCATGGCCAACGGCGCTGCGGGCAACAAGCGGGTCGCTCCGGGCACGAAGGACTTCAAGAAGCTGCAGGCGTGCCTCGATGCGGTGACCCGGTCCCTCGCAATGCAGGTGGTGAAGGACGGCGAGGGCGCTACGAAGTTCGTGGAGATCACGGTCCGAGGGGCGAAGAACCCTGTTGAGGCAAGGCACGCTGCCTCAGCTGTCGCGAAGTCCAGCTTGGTCAAGACAGCCCTTTTCGGCGAGGACCCGAACTGGGGGCGAATCATGGCCGTTCTGGGGAGCTGCGGCGTCGATATGGACGAGGCGCGTACCGACATCTCCTTCGGTAAGTCGAGGCTTGTGGAAAGAGGGGTGAGCATGGGTAAGCACGCCGAGAAGGAAGCTGCTGCGGCGCTGAAGCAGCGGGAGGTCCACATCGGCATTGACCTGCACAAGGGAAAGGGCGAATCCACGATATGGACCTGTGACCTTTCCACGGAATATGTGAAGATCAATGCGGCTTACCGGAGTTGACGATCCTGCTTCCTCGGTGGCCAGCTGCGGTGCTCGGAACCCTGCAAAAATATAAGAAAAAAAGTAAAATTCCCCTTGACAAGACAGGACGGAGTTGTTACTTTTACACTTTACAGTCGTCCTGATCAGGTTTGGATACGTTCATTGCTAGCCCGGTCTTTTTAAATATTTATCAATATTATCATAAGGATACAGCCAGGAGGGGGGTGTAGGTAAAAGTGCCGAGCATACGATTACGAGACAATGAGCCGTTTGAAGCAGCGCTCCGCCGGTTCAAGAAGAGCATCGAAAAGGAAGGCATCCTTTCCGAGGTGAAGAAACGCGAGGCCTATGAGAAACCGAGCGTGAAGCGGAAAAAGAAGGCAATCGCGGCGAGGAAGAAGGCTGCGAAGACCGCCCGCATGTTCAGGAACGGATAGGACGCAGATGGGACTACGGGATCAGATCGACGTCGATATCAAAAGCGCCATGAAATCCGGCGCCAAGGACAAGGTTTCGGCCCTGCGGATGCTCTCCGCCGCACTCAAGAACAAACAGATCGAGAAGCGGGCTCCGCTTGTTGACGGAGAGATCGTCGACACCGTGCGTTCCCTCATCAAGCAGCGCAGGGACTCCATCGAGCAGTTTGCCAAGGGCGGCAGGCAGGACCTTGTGGACAAGGAGACGGCGGAGGTCGCCGTCCTCGAGGTGTACCTGCCCCAGCAGATGGCCCGCGAGGAGATCGAGAGGATCATCCGCGAGGTCATCGCACAGACCGGCGCGCAGGGAGCGAAGGACATGGGCAAGGTCATGAAGGCCCTGGTGCCTCTCCTCGCGGGACGGGCGGACAACAAGCTGGTGAGCGAACTGGTCAAAAGCTCATTGGGGTAGGGACCTGGCGGTATGGAGAAGTGACTCACGGAAACAGTTCAGCAGAACAGGGGGCCACGAGGACCGGGGCCCCCTGTTATTTTTTTCTGGAGCCGTGAGCAGGACAGAGCGAGAGCGACCTGTGCCGCGGCATGCCCGATCATGAACGACCACGCACTCAAGGTCCTGGAGTACGACAAGGTCCGGGAAATCGTGGCCCGCTTCGCGGCCTCGGAGCCAGGACGGGCGGCGGTCCTCCGGCTCCTTCCCTCGCCTGACCCGGACACCGTTGCGGAGCGGCTTGCGGAAACGCAGGAGCTCCTCGGGATATTTGCCGCGGGCGAGCACCCCCCACTGGATGCCATCGGGGACATCGGTCCCCTGCTTGAGAAGCTCCGCGCGACCGGAGTGATGCTACCGCCCGGCGAGCTGCTCGCGATCGCGGGGACACTTACTGCGGCGCGCAGGCTCAAGGCCTTTTGCCAGCGCTTCGAGGGCGATGCGACGGTGCGGCGCGCAGCGCCGCTCCTGTGCGCGCTGGCGTCGAAGATCACGCCGCTCAAGCCCCTTGAGGACGCGGTGCACGCGGCAATCGATGAGACCGGCGAGGTCCGGGACTCGGCCAGCCCAGAGCTCCGCAGGGTCCGGAAGCACATCGGCCGGACGCGGGACACGATCATGGACCGCCTAACTCGCATCCTCCGGAACGAGGATGCGAAGAACGTGGTCCAGGAGCAGCTGATCACGGTCCGCGACGGCCGGTACGTGATGCCGCTGAAACCGAACTTCCGGCAGAGCATCAACGGTGTCGTGCACGGCCACTCCGGTTCGCGCGCGACGCTCTTCGTCGAGCCGCTCGAGGTGGTGGAGCAGAACAACCGGCTCGCCGAGCTCCGCATGGAAGAACGCGAGGAGACGGAGCGCATCCTGCGGGAGCTTTCGGCGTTAGCGGCACAGGACGCGGCCGTTATCGGGGCATCGGTCGAGGCCGCGGCGGGCATCGACGCTATCACGGCGCGTGCCCGGTTCGGTGTCGAGTTCAGGGCGGTCGTACCGGAGCTTTCCGAACACGGCGGGATTGCTCTTCGCGCCGCTCGCCACCCGCTGATCGTGGCAAAGCGCAAAGCGGGCGCCTCAGCGCAGGACGCGGTCCCGAACGACATCAACCTGTCTGGGAACAGCCGGGCACTCATCATCAGCGGGCCGAACGCCGGAGGCAAGACCGTCGTCCTCAAGACCATCGGCCTCCTTTGCCTTATTGCTCAGGCAGGCATCCCGGTGACCGCGACAGAGGGGAGCGAACTTCCGGTCTTCAGCGGCATCTTCGCCGACATCGGCGACGAGCAGAGCCTTGAGCAGGACCTGAGCACGTTCTCTTCCCATGTAGGCCAGATCGCAGGGATCCTCAATGAGGCGGGAAAGGATTCCCTCGTCCTGCTCGATGAGCTGGGGTCGGGCACGGACCCTGCGGAGGGTGCGGCCCTGGGCGCAGCGGTCCTTACAAGGCTGCTTGAATGCAGCTGCGTGAGCGTCATCACCACGCACCACAGCGCGCTCAAGCTTTTTGGGGCACATACCAACGGCGCGGTCAACGGGGCCATGGAGTTCGACCCCGAGACGTTGAAACCAACCTACCGGTTCATCCTGGGAAGGCCGGGCAGGAGCTACGGACTGGACATGGCGGCCCGGCTCGGCGTACCGGACGGTGTTGTGCGGGACGCCCGCTCGCGTCTCACGAGCGACGAGGCCGACCTCGACCGGCTCCTGCAGCAGGTAGAAGAGGATGCCCGGAAGCTCCGGTCCGAACGGCAGCAGGCGGAGCAGGACCTGGCCGCGGCGCTCCGCCTCAAGTCGGAAGCCAAGCAGCTCCTGAGCAATGCGTCCGAGGACATGCGGGCCGCCAGGGAGAAAGCAAGGCAGGAGGCTCGCGAGGTCCTCGATGACCTCCGGCAGAAACTGAAGGACCTGTCCGGCACAGCACTGCTTGACCGGGCAACGGTCGCACAGGAACGCCGGGAGATCGAGGCCCTGGCGAAGAAGCTTGAACCGGCGGATGAGGGTCCTCACGAACTGCCGCCGATCGTTCATGGAGAGGTCCGCCCCGGCGACCGGGTACGGGTCCCGAAGCTCAAGAAGACGGGCACCGTGCTGTTCTCGCATGGCAATGTGCTCGAGATCGACGCCGACGGCCTGAAGATCAGGCTCCCGATTCGAGACGTGGTCCCGGACGAACAGGGTGCGGAGATGAGGCAGGTCGGTCCGGCGTCAGGGTGGGGCGCGGACCTTGTGGAGAGAGAAGGCATGCCTGACCGCGTGAACCTCCTCGGCCTGCGCGTGGACGATGCGCTCGCCGAAGTGGAGCGGCTCATTGACCGGGCAGGCGTACAGGGGTTCCATCAGGTCATGATCATCCACGGACTCGGCACGGGAGCGCTCAAGGCAGCAGTGATGGAGTTCCTGAAGGGCAATCCCCTTGTCGCGTCCTTCCGGTCCGGTGAGCCCGCTGAGGGCGGGGCCGGGGTAGCTGTTGTGGAGTTGAAAAAATAAGGTGTATAGTGAAGATGTCATACGTCGGGTGCGGGACAGCGTCGACATCTACGACGTTGTCTCAGGGTATGTGTCGCTTAAGAAAGCGGGCAAGAACTGGCTGGGACTCTGCCCGTTCCACAGTGAGAAAACACCGTCATTCAACGTGAATCCGGCGAAGCAGATCTTTCACTGCTTCGGGTGCGGCGTCGGTGGCGACGCTTTCAAGTTTCTGGAACTGCAGGAGGGGCTGAACTTTCCCGAGGCGGTGAAGCAGCTCGCTAGCCGCGCCGGCATCACGCTCCCCGAGAGCCGGCCGCGCGGTGACGAAAAGAAGAGCGATGACGAGCGTAAAGCGCTCCTCAAGATCATCGCGGAGGCAGCCGACTACTTCCGGCGCGAGCTCGAGGGTCCTGCCGGGAGCGCGGCACGGGCATACCTCGCGAAACGGGGCCTGACCGAAACTGTCATCAGGGATTTTTCCCTGGGGTACGCGCGGCCTGAGTGGGACGGGCTGCTCAAACACCTGCGCCAGAAGGGCCATCCGCCGATGCTTCTGGAGAAGGCGGGGCTCATCGTCAAGCGGAGCGAGGGCGAGGGCCACTATGACCGGTTCCGTGGCAGGATCATCTTTCCCATCCGGGACATCAGCGGCCGTGTGATCGCCTTCGGCGGCAGGGTGATGGACGACTCCCTGCCCAAGTACCTAAACTCTCCCGAGACGCCGCTCTACAGCAAGAGCAACGTGCTCTATTGCCTGGACCAGGCGAAGGAACCGGCAAGAAAGCAGGGCTACTTCATCATCGTTGAGGGATACCTTGATGCCATAGCATGTCACCAGTATGGCGCGAAGAATGCCGTGGCCACGCTCGGCACAGCGCTCACGGACGGCCATCTGCGGCTCATGCGGCGTTTCGCCCAGAAGCTCATGCTGATCTTCGATCCGGACCCGGCAGGGGTGAAGGCCACCCTCCGCGGGTTCGAGCTTTTCGCCGGGAGCGGGATGAAGGTGAACGTGGTTTCGCTGCCCGACGGCGATGATCCGGACACGTTCCTGAAGAAGAATGGCTACGAGGCCTTCGCGTCCTGCCTCAAGGGATCGGTGAAGTTCATGGACTTCGTCCTCGGCCAGGTAGTGCGGAGCGGGTCCACGACCTCCATTGACGAGAAGGTTGAGCAGGCAGGCGAGATGCTGGGATTCATCGCCAAGCTCCCCTCGGGTATCGAGCGGGACCACTATCTCAGACGGACCGCCGAGGCCTTGGACGTGGACGAGGGTCTTCTGCGCCAGGAGATGACGAAGCAGCGCACTGCGCATGCGGGACCGCGAGAGCGGACCGCGGCAGGGACACCGCCGCACAAGGGCCAGCGGCCCCGTGCCGAGGAAATGCTGATCCACCTCATGTTGAGGGACGAGACCATCGCCCGGAGCCTTTCGGAGCAGATCACTCCCGAGGATTTCACGGACCCGCTCTACCGGCGGGCCGCCGAGCGGATCTTCTCGGTGGTGAAAAGCGGCGGGGAGCTCCATCCGCGCTCGCTCGCCGTCCCGGGGGACGACGAGCTGGGCCGGCTCATTTCCCACTACAGCGTTCTGGAAATAGCCTACAGCGACCAGACGGGAACGGACCAGAACCAGAAGGTGAGCTTGGAAAAGACCTGCGCGGACTGCGTGGACCGGATCAGACAGCACGGTTCGGCGAAGAGGATGAAGTCTCTGCTCGCTGCGATCCACGAGGCGGAGACCCGGGGGGACAGGGAGCGGCTCCGGTCGCTCCAAGAAGAGCTTGTTCAGATACGGCGGCGGGAGACGCAATAGCAGAACGTCTTCGCAGCAGAAGAAGAAATCGGGGGAAGGAAGACAGGTATGCCGAAAACAGAACAGAAGGGCGTGATCAAGCGGGGCAAGGCAGGAGAAGCCAAGAAACCTTCGGGAGCCAAAGAACAGGGCTATATCCCATTTGAGGACGGCGCAGAACCGATCGCGCCCGAGGAGGTATCCACGGAGCAGCTCGATAGCATCATCTCCCTGTTCGGCGATGAGGAGATGGACATCGAGCTTGGTGCACCCCGCCATGATGGCAAGACCCGGGCTGCGGGCGAAGAGGACGCCGAGGAGGGGGTCGAGACCGAAGATGCCGGACTCGAAGAGGCTGCCGAGGAAGAGGCCGAGGAAGAGGATGTGGACGTAGGGCTCGGCAAGACCGACGACCCTGTCCGGCTCTACCTCAAGGAGATGGGCACGGTGCCCCTCCTTTCCAAGGAGGGTGAGGTCGCCATTGCCAAGCGGATCGAGGAGAGCAAGCGCGAGGCGGCGCAGATCATCTACAGCCTTCCGTTTTCCATGCAGGACGTCCGCGACCTCGGAGACCGTCTGCGCAAGGGTAAGATCAGCATCCATGAGATCGTGCACGCCGGCGATGACGACTTCGAGGACCTCCAGATGCAGAACGAGGACGAGCTTCAGGCCCGGGTGCTCAAGCTCATCAATGAGATCGAAAAGCATAACCGCGACCTGAACACGCTCATGAAGAGTTCTGCCAGCGCCCGCCTGGGTGAGGCGAAGCGAAAGAGCATCCGCGACAAGTCGCAGACGGCACGATATGCCCTCTTCGACAAGCTCGAAGCGCTCAACATCCATTGCCGCCAGACAGACCGGCTGGTCATGAAGGTCCGCGAACTGGTGACCGAGATCAACCAGAGCGAGCGCGAGGTTCACGCCTTCGAGCGGAAGACGGGGAGGACCGTCGCCGAGCTCCGAGAGGTCTTCCGGAAGGTCCGCGTGGGCGGACGTGATTTCAAGAACGCTGCAAGGAAGGTGGGCATCAAACCCGAGACGCTGTTCGACATGGAAAAGGCCTACCGGAACGCCGCCAAGCGCGTCAAGAAGGTGGAGCAGGATTGCGGC
>JAAXXJ010000244.1:0-2702 GCA_013334545.1 Nitrospirota bacterium
CGGGAAGATACCGGAACAGGTCCTCCATATCATAGAAGAAAGGTGCAAGGAACTCGGAGCCGGGAGGCAGGATACCCAGCTTGATCTGTCCAACTATATCGTTTTTACTTTGTTCTTCGTCTGAACCGTGTTCATCCGTGGTTATATTGGTTTGTTTCTCGAATCGTTCTATCCCCGCATCGGTCACGATCAGCTCCCTGACCGGCAGGGCAACGGCCTGCTTGATCTCGCCAAGAGAGCGCTGGGTCTCCAGGTCGAAGGCCCGAAGGGAATCGATGGTATCGCCGAAAAATTCCACGCGAATGGGCGTGTCATGGGTAGGAGAAAAGAAATCGATGATGCCGCCTCGCCTGCTGAACTCGCCGACGCGCGTGATCATGGCTGCGTGCTCGTAGCCGCTTGCTGCCAGCGCATTGCTCAGCACGGCAGGGTCCATCTGCTGGCCTGTCGAAATGGTCTTGACCGAATCAGCGAACAGATCCCAGGGCATGAGCTTCTGAATCAGGGATGCCACAGGGGCAAGATAGATGCCGCTCGTGCCGGAAATAAGATGATAGAGGAACCGCATCCGCTCGCCGACCGTGCTGCTGTCGGGCGAGTCAGCCTCAAAGGGCAGGACGCCCCAGGCAGGAAAGGTGAGGATCTCCGGTTTGGAAGATGTCCCTTCAGGGCCAGGAAGCGTATCGGCAAAGAACCGGAGGTCATCGGAAAGGACCGTTGCTTCTTCTTCGTTTGCGGTGACAACAAGAAGCGGCCTTTTGCTCTCGCGGAAAAGCTGGAACAAAAAAAGGGCGCGCGAGCCACCCCAGAGTTCGGAGATCTCGATGGTCTTTTTGCCTGTGCCGATGGCCGCAAGAACCGGCAGAACAATGTCTTTTGTGCTCTTCATGCTCGGAAACTATAACACTTGAAGGGTGGGGCATGCAACAAGAAGGCTATCGGGCGTCTCAAGAGGGGGTGAGGGTGTTTTTTCCTCCTGCTGAAGATCGGCATGCAGTGTACTCGGGCAGGTGATGGTCCTTTTTTTATTGACGCCAGCATGATCCATATGCTCTAATGGCTCCACTCATGCACGCGTTCGCGCATGTTAACGATAGTCTCCGAAGGAGCATAGCCATGTGTCTCACGGGAAGATGCGTGAAAAATGAAGGACACGCGTACCACAGCAGGAGTCGATCTGCCGTAAACATCGTAATGTTCCTATTCATCATTCTCCTCGTTGTCGCATCTCCTTTGTTGTGCCTGGCTGCAGAGGAAAAGCTCGAAACTGTAGTCGCTACGTTAAAAAGGGTAACCGTGTCTTTTGAGCTACAGACGCTGGATGTTAGCATGTCCCTGGAGACAGCGGATAAGCATTCATTGGTCACACAGCCGCTGCGGGACTTTACGGTCAAGGTAGTGGCTCCGCATTTGTATCACCTTCGATATAAGACATGGAAGGACTTTTACTGGAAGATCGATACAAAGTCTCATCGGCTATATCGGGTCACCAATGGCTCGTTCGAATCTTCAGGTGGATCAGAGGAGCTTATCAAGGATAGCTATCCGACTGAGAATACCGTCCCGAAATTTCTGCCCCCGTCCGGACCTGGAATTAAACCGAAGCAGGAATCGGTCGCAAATGTAGTAGTGTTTCTCGAACGCTGCACATTAACATACAACAGCAAGACTGACGATATTGAGCTGACCGCCGGTGGCGATGCATTATCTGTGCGGAGCGATTGGGATGTAAGAAAAGCGGGATCGAATGTTTATCATGTCAAATATCGGCATTATTATACCTATCTGCCTTTTTTCTGGAAGATCGACACCAACGCACTCAAGGTGTCGGGTATAGAGGGTGGTGTTTTCGGTTCCCTCGGGGGAATGGAATCTCCTCTTGCATGGGAAGTGCGGCTTCGAGACAGCAACGCACCACCGGAGATAGCAGTTCAAGCGGACCTGGGTATGAGCCTGTACGCCAGCGAGCTACCTAAATCTGCATGGTTTGACTCGGAAAAGAAATTATATCGGAACCTGCTCAAGCAAAGCCGGTACGATGTCCTGGTAGTTCCTTTCCAGGTGCAGGGATATGCCTTTGACCGCATCGGGCGGTCGCTGATGACGCGATATCTCGTTCACCAGATCGAGTCAACGACGGATCTGAAGGTGCCAAGCCCGACGCTCGTCGCGCGTGCGCTCGGCGAGCTACAGCGACGGTTCGATGACAACGAGGTCATGCAATTGGCGAAAGATCTCAAGGTGAGGATGCTCATTCGGGGATATGTAGGACATCAACGAAATAACAAGATGAACCTAACGATCATCGTTCAGGCGCTGCACGAATACAACGGGCAAATATCGATCTCGGATCACCCGGCTTGCGAATGGAAGAACGTACCTTTTGATGATGAGGATCTTCCCTCTGAAGTGTTTCTGCGGATGCTCAATGATGTGATGGCCAAGTTATTACTCAAGCAGACAAAATCGCCGCAGGTCGTTAAGTACGACAAGCTGAAGACCCTGCCGGTCCCGGGATCGATTTCTGAGCTCATGAACGCTCCAGACGCCTCCGCTGTAGTCAACGCCTATAACTTGCAGTTGCTGGGCACGCTTTTCCCGGATAATACCGCGCGCAAAGAAACACTATTTGAGCGCTCACTCGTTGCCTTGATGACGGTATCACCGAAATCACCTGACTACGGCCTCTTGAAGGCTCGGGC
>JAAXXJ010000244.1:2712-4919 GCA_013334545.1 Nitrospirota bacterium
GTTACGACGAGTTGCTGAAGGCCTTTGCCGGCTACCTGGAACAGCCGATCACGTTCGGCGCAAGAACGATCCAGCGCAGGAAGCTGGTGCGGTTCCTGGAGCTGCACGGTCACGCCGTGGCTGCGGCGCACCGCACGCCCCAGCAGCGGCGCGCGGCCGCTCGGGGCCGGCGACGGGATGCGCGCCGGCCGGCGGCTATTGCCGCACTCGGCTCAAAGCGGTCGCCTGAAGAGAAAGCGTTCGCGGCGCTGCTGGACGGGAATCTGTTCGATCTTGAGAAGATGGTCAAATCGATCTCCGAACCGCTTCCTCGCCTGCTGGCGCAGATCGAGCTCGTTGATCTGAAATGGAATTACAAGAGCAAAGTGGTTAACCGCGATTATCTCGAGCTGCTTGCCGCCGACGCCCCCGCCTGGAAGAACCTGATCGGCCGTCGTCTGGACAGCAATGATCATTGGCAGGCACCAGGAAATTACGGCGTAAAGGTGATGCTCGATCAAACGCTCCCGATTCCCGACTATACCGCCGCGAGCCTTGTTATGAACCGCAGGGCCATGGGGGAAATGTTTCCTGACGGAGATGACATTGATTTTTCCGTATATCAGCATTACTACAAATTTATCGAGGGGCAGGGCGCCCAATTCTTGCTGAGCGAACCTGTACAGCCGGCCAGACAGGATATTCTGGATCTTCTGGCGTCTGTCGGCGAAGCAAACCTGTTCAAGAAGCTCTATCTGCGTGCGATGGTCCAAGCGCTGCCTGAAGATGCTATTGAATTGATCGGTCGCTACGAGACCCTGTATCAGGGACACCCGGAGCTTCACCTGTATCGCAGTCAAGCCCTTATGGGGCTGTTAAAAACAAAGCGAGGGGCAGGAGCGGAAAATCTAAAACAGCGGGCGAGCAAGGAGGAAGCCACGGGCTGCATGCTCTTCCAAGGCGAGCCGGGTACGCACTTCGCAAGGTGGTATTGCTCGTATAGTCTTCCCTCTCAGGATGATTTTCCGCGGCGTGATTTTGCCAGAAGCGCAGGTTCGCTCTTAATGTCGCAAGGAGCGGTCAACTCCAAATTGGCGAAGACGTTCCTGTCTGATCGTTACGCTGCTGTACCACCAGGCAACAAGGATGGTCTCCTGCGTTTCGCTGAGCGGCTGAGCTATACATGCAGTGATTTTACGATCGTCGAGGAGTATTACAATGAGCTCATCCGTTTCGGCCTGGGAAAAGAAGCTGATATGCTAGTCCAGGAGAATCAACATCGCTTTATCGGTCATCCGGGACGAACTATATTCTTGGCCGGCCTGAAGAAGACAAAGCGGGACTATAACGGTGCGCGCGAGCTGTATGAGCAGGCGATCGCCGCGTCACCAGATACCTGGGGGCCCTATGAGCGGCTTGGGAGCCTCTACATCCAACAGGGAGAGCTCAAGAAAGCATCCGAGCTCTACTGGCGTTATCCGCCGTTTAAGCTCAAGATCGGCAGCCGCGAAATGGAGGATATTGATACCGTCGCGCTGTCCCATTCATCAAGAGGGGCGGCCATGTCCTTCTGGAGAATGGGCGCCATCCAATATGCCATTCCTTTCCTGAGGATATCCGCTGATCTTGATACCGGTTCCGGTAGCAGCATGTCGAGCAGGCGGATGCTGTCCCAGCTTGATGGCGATTATGCCCGGGCCGCCCGGGAAATGCTGGAATTGGCAAGGCGTTACAATGATATAGGGGATTACGCTTATTACGTAGCGCTGCTTCACCTGCTCGGATATCACGAGGAAGCGTGGTCGCTCTATTCGAATATGCATATGGCTGATAATTTGGCGACTACGTCAATCGCGTCGTTAGTTGGCCACCGCATGGCAGGAAAGACCGAAAAGGAACAGCGGACCTGGATCCTGGGGCATAAGATGAAAGAAGACTCCTCCGTGGACACTCAGGTCTATCTCTTGTGGACTCATTTGACAGACAGAGTACCTGAAGCAGACCTTGGAGGCATCCTTGACGAGATCGAGGTGCACCGTCGAAAAGCGTTTGAAAAGGAAATAGGGGATATGGATCGTGAATATGGGATACCAGTAGGCAGCTCTGTTGTGAAGTGGACCGAGACCAGATCTTGGTATGCAACGTTCGCAGAGGGGTACCGATATATAAAATTGAAGAAGTTTGCCGATGCCGCAGCAACATGGCGAGCCCATCCGGGGATCGCCGGG
>JAAXXJ010000245.1 GCA_013334545.1 Nitrospirota bacterium
GTATTAAAATCATATATATCAATATGTTACAAGAATTAAAGCATATGAAAAGCAGAGCCATCTCACAAGAAATTAACGGTAACAGCCGTCTCACAAATCGCATTTTCAAGCCTGAAAACCCGACAAAATCCGACACATAAAAAAAGCCCCGGTTTGTGACCGAGGCTTCATTCATCCTGACCGGTTTGATCAGAAGCGTTTCCGCTGGTGCTGGTCGAGAATCCGCTGAAGCATCTTTTCGATGTCTCGCTCTGAGGCTTTCAAAGCACCCTCAACCTCTTTCCGAACTTCCGGACCGCTCCCAGGCGCGACGTTGACAGTGTTGTATACATTGATCGTCCCGCCCCCGCCATGTCCGGCAGCGGCAGCGGCACCGTGGCTTGAGACAACCATCATCGTCGCCGCCGTCGCCGTCCTCATAGCCTTGACCATCGGCCCAGGCTTCATAGTCTCGGCGATCGTCTCCACCAGGCGGATTCGATGCAGGTCACGCAGCGGGCCGACCTTCGCCGGAGAGAACGGGAGGTGGTTCCGGATCTTTTGCACGATGTCCTTGATAGCTTCGACGGGTTTCATCGCCATCGACTTGATACCTTCGAAAAGCATCATGACGATCTTTGCGCCCGCATCCTTCATCTTACCGGCAATGTCCACAACCGATTTCCAGATGTTGGTGAAGAACTTCGAGATGGGGCCCCAATTCTTGTAAATCAGGAACGCCGCGCCAGCCAGGGCAACGATTCCGACCAGGACCGGTCCGATGCTCACACCCATAAGCGCCATCACGATCTGAAGGGCACGAAATACGGCCATCGCTGCCCGTATGCCACCGCTCACCATTCCCGAGATCCTCGCAAGGGCTGCAAGGCCTCCGGCCACCGACTGAATGAACGGTCCGACCTTCGAAAGGAACACGAGGAAACCGCCGCCAGCAAGAGCAAGGCCAGTGAATCCGGCGATGAGCTTTGTAATGCCAGGGTGAGACCTAGCAAAATCGGCCATACCCGAGGTTACACCAATGATACCAGAAAGAAGGTCGTTCAGTGCCGGTAAGAGAGCGGCCCCGATGTTCACGCTGATCTCATCGATCCTGTTTTTGAACCTTTTCCACTGCGCAGCGCTCGACTTCATACGGGCCTCATGCTCCCTGAGCATGCTACCTACGGCACCACCACTTCGGGCGAGGTCGAGCTGCCTGTTGTACTCTCCAACACCGGCGGCCAGCTTCGCGATGTCGTCGCCGTATTCCTTGCCGAAGAGCTGAGTGGCGACGGTCAGGCGGCTTGCTTCCGGCAGCTTGTTGATTGCCGCAAGCACCTTCTGAATGGTCCCGGTCGCGTCATTCACCATACCAGCCTGCACCTGCTTGGCGGTCATGCCGACAGCCTGAAGTCCTGCCTGGAACCGCTTCGGCTGCATCGAGGCGATCGACAGTTCACGCATGACCGCGTTTGATGCGGTCGCCGCAATCTCGGCGGTACTGCCAAGAGTGAGGAATGTCGATGCAAGGGCCGCCGCCTCATTCTCCGGCATCTTTACGAACTTTGCCGTGCCGCCGATACGCTTCATCACCTCGATAATGTCGCCGCCTTTGCTGAGGGCGTTATCGTCCAGGTAGTTGATGGTGTCGGCGAGCTTTCCGATCTGAGGGATTGGAATGTCAAACAACTTGGCGATTTGGCCCATCTGCTCGGCCAACTCACCGGCGGGCAGGTCGAAGGCCGACGACATCATCGCCGACGTTTTCGTGAACTCGATCAGCTCATTTCGAGCAATGCCCATCCTCGCGCCGGCGGCCACCATATCGGCAATCTCATTGGTCGCCATCGGTAGCTCACGACCGAGAAGCTGGATCTGCTTGGCCATGTCGTAATAGACGGCCGTCAGGTTCCCGTTTTTATCTCGCGCGCCATCAACCTGCTTGGCCACCCCGAGCATGGCGGTTTCAAAATCACTGGCGCGCTTTGCGGCAAGGCCGAAACCTACCGCGCCGGCCAATCCAGCGTTCATGATTGGTCGCCCCAGGCCTTCGAGCTGCTTGGCCTGGCGTGTGAAGTGCGCCGTCTGGTTGGAAAGGCGGGTGAATTTTCCGGCAGACTTTTCCGCGGCCTCACCGACCCTGTTGACCCCCTCAGTAATCTTCCTGAGCGGGCCCGTGATCTTATCGACCGCCGATAAGATCAGGTCTATGGATGCATGATTCCCCATCTGTGTTATTTTATGGTTAAAAAAAGCGTGTTCATGGTTCGGCCGCGGTCTGGTTGTTAGTCGGTTACCGTTTTATTCAGGCCCATCGAACAAGGCGAGATTGAAGTCGCCGCCCGCCTCGTTCGCTTTGACTGCAGCGGCTTTGCCGAGTGCCTGCAATCGATAGATTTCTTCGGAGAGACTGATGATAACCGAAGGCCAGTTGTCAGCGTATGCCTCACGGACCTTCTGTTCAAGGAGCTGCTGCTCATTCAGTTGTTCATTCATCCCATACCTCGTTTTTTGCGTTTTAAATGACTTGTCATGTTCGGTGGTCTACTTAGTCGGCGTGTCGCTCGTTTGGCCCGCCTGCGCCATTTGTGGCTGCCTGGTGGTGTTTCCGAGCCCGTCGGTGCCACCGCTTACGAGTTCCTGTCGGGCCTCATCAACAATACGAGCCGCCTCTGCCCTGACTTCATCAGAGGAGCGCATCGCGCAGGAAGAAGCCAACCGGGAAGGGAGGCTCAGCATTTTGGCGCGCGCCGTGGCGATCAGGCCTGACCAGCAACGCAGCACGTCGCCGGAATGCATCAATTCACCGCGCTTTAACCGGGTCTGAACCTCGACGACGTTCGCCTGATGGTGCGTGAGCCTGGTGCGCTCGGATTGGTAATCAAAAACCGCCCCGTCCTCGACAACCCCAAGGCTTTGCCGGTAGTCGTCAAAGAGCCGCTGCCCGATATCCCTCGGGGCATGTCCTTTCACATTGCACCTCCCTTCTCAACGGCAGTGTTTAATGCCTGGTAAACTATCTTGCGCGCTTCGGTCTCGACCTCGTCAGCCGATCTTCCCGCACAAACGGTAGCGATCTCGTCAGGTAACGGAGCAAAGACCGACAGGATGTCTGTTTTCATCTTGTGCCAGAAATCACCAGCTTCCTCAACATCGATCAATTCAGCACGCAACCGGGCTTCGCGCTCGGCTTCCAGGTCTGCGAGTGCGTGCATTAGTCTGCCTCGCTCAACCTGGTATAGGTGCCCGCTTCCGGTTTTCTCGTCGAAGAAAATGCCCTGAGACCATCTGGAAAAAAGCCATTCCCTGTATGCAATGCAGGGATAGCCACCCCCTGGTGCTCTTGGGGGAGCATCTGGTTCATTATCAAGCTCTCTCAAGCGTCTTGGCGAGAGACCGGCGATACCACTTGCCTGGATTTGGGATAGTTGGTCCGCACCGCAAGGGACCCCAGATATCAGCTCATCACGCTGCTTGTCATCAAGATTGTGTTTCATTAGAATCGTTTTTATGATTTACAGGAAATTCCGGCAGGCGGTCATTAGGGTCTTAGCCCTGGGCCTTTTCTGCGAGTCGGCCGACCCAAGCGCCGCATACCTCTGGGGGCCCCCCGATACCAGGGGGGGGGTATGGCAGGCACTGAGACCTGCCAACCCTCGCCCGTCGATCTCATGCGACGGCATCGATCATCTCTTTAAACGCGGCGGCCAGTTCCGTCTCGTTCATCACTGCTGGGTAATCGAGCGCATACCCGGTGATGTGTGGGTTCAGAGCCTTCTCACCAAACCCCTTGCGTACCAGGTAGAAAGCCAGCTGAACATCCTTGCTCTTTTCGAGCAGCTCACGCAAGGCAGGCTTGTAGACGACGCGGATTCCATCATGCAGTGCCGATTCAAGATTGATCTTGTTGGCTTCATCTTCGCGCTGCCTGATGAGGTCGGTGTACGTCGAGTTTGCGCCGTTCAGATCGTACTCGGCAGAAGCCACGGCCCTGCGTGCGATCTCGAAAGCCTGCATTCCAGCGGGACCGTTTGATATATTTGCCTCGGCCTTCTTGAGCTCTTCACGTTTGATTGCAACTACCTCAGCGAGTTCGTCGAGACGCTTCTGGAAATCACCAGCTTCTTTGAGCAGCGAATCCCTAAGGCCGTTTTTTCTTTTCAGCTCCTCGAGGCTTTTGCGGTAGCCGTGCACAGCGGACTTAAAGTCATTCATCATCTTCTCCTTCTTTGATTTGCTGCCGCCTATAAAAGGCCCGGCGGCTTTGGGCCATATTCATTTTTCTGGACTTGTTACACCTGTCCCGTCAATTGCACCAGACAGATCAACCCGGTCCGTCATCATATCGAGGGTATCGTCGAGGTCGTCGGCGGCCTCACTCGCGCGTTCATAATCACCCAACCGGACAGCCTCAGCGAGGGCTACAGCGCTTTCAATGATGTATGAGAGCATGATGTCCGCTTCCCAGTGCTGCTCCGATGCAGTGACCACCTCTTCGGCGAGTTCGGGCTTCGTCATTTTCATGAGAGCCGCTTTCCAGTTCGACCGTGAATCCTGAGTCATATTATTCGAGTTCATCGTTTCCGGGATCAGCGTCATGGGCAGCCGAATCGATCTCTTTGAACAGCTCCCCAATCTCCCGCATTTCGTCGCATGGCTCGCAGCTGTCGTTGAACTGATAGACAAGAGCGCAACAGTCCTCGCAATGGGACACAGTCCGGAGTTCTTTTTCGTCGCAGTCATAAGGGTCCCCTTCGAAACCATCAGGGAATACATGCGGTCGGAACTGACAGTCCGCTATTTCACTCAAGAGGCGTTCGAGAAACTTGAACCGCTCAACGCGGTTATCGATCTCCAGGGCCTCTTCAAAGCGCTGGCGGTACTCGTTGATCGAGTTATTGGATTTCGTCGATTTGGCTTTGGTTACTTGAACTGGCAACTCCC
>JAAXXJ010000016.1 GCA_013334545.1 Nitrospirota bacterium
ATCTTCTTGCCGAGTATGTAGCGGCTTGCGGGGGCAAGCACGATCGGATCGGGCACAAACCACATCCGTTCAGCAAGCTCGGTGCCGGCCGGCATGATGCCCATCTCGACCTGCCGCTTCAGCCGCGCCTGGCGCAGCGCATCCCAGCCCTTGTCATACTCGCCGGCGTGGCGGTTGCGCCATTCCCGCGGCAGGTGGTAGGGATCGTGCGGCGCCTGGTGGGAGACATAGGCGAAGAAGGGTTTGCCGTCCGCGCGGCCCGCCTCGATGAACCCGATCAGCTTGTCCGTGTAGGTCTTCGTGGCGTAGTAGTCCTTGGGCAGGCTCGTGAGATAACGGCCGTCCTCGGTGAAGACAGACTTTGGCGACGCAGCCGTAAAGTTCGTCATGTCCCAGTAGCTGCCCGCGCCGTCGAGCAGCGAGAAATCGCGCTCGAACCCGCGCGCAGCGGGGATCTGGTCGGGCTGCTTGCCCATGTGCCACTTGCCGACCATGTAGGTGTGATAGCCGGCATCCTTGAGCAACTGAGGCAACGTGACGACACGGTTGTTGAGGTAGCCCTCGTAGCCGTCGACGCCGCGCTGGTTGGTCGCTGTCCACTCGTCCATGTTGCCCAGGCCGTTCTGGTGCGTGTCGACGCCGCTGAGCAGCATCGAGCGCGTGGGCGAGCAGCTCGCATGGGTGTAGAAGTTCGTGAAGCGCACGCCATTGCTCGCCAGAGAATCGAAGTGCGGCGTTTTGATCTCGCTGCCGTAGGACCCCATGTCGGCGAACCCCATGTCATCTGCAAGAATGATGACGATGTTCGGTCTTTTGGGCGCGTCTGCCGCTACGGTGATGGCTGGCGCTGCGAGCGCCGCGGCCATGACGACTATGATCAGCGCTCTCAGCGATCGGATCATGCCGCCTTGTTCCCTGTTCTGTTTCATATTCTTTTCTCCTTTCTCTGGATGATTAATGTTCCTATTTTGATATTTCCTTGAGCAGCATCTCGGCATCTTTGTACCCGGGATACTTCTCTACCAGCGCGTTCAAGATCCTGATAGCCTCTGCCTTCTCGCCCTTCTGATTCAGATAGAACGCGAGTGTATAGGCATACTTGGGATCCTGCGGCCTGAGGTCTGACGCCTTCCTGCACCAGGTCACTGCCTCGTTGATGCGGTCCTTTGCGGTAATGATGCAGAGGTTATAGGCAGCCTGTGCCATCTGGGGATCTGCCTTGAACGCCTTCTTGAGATACTTCTCTGCCGCCTTCGGGTCATTTTTCTCCGCCTTCAAGAGGCCCATGTTGAAGTTCGCCGCGGCATTGTCAGGAGCCAGCTTGAGCGCCTTCTGCAGCGACTTCTCGGCCTTTTCGCCCTCGCCCAGCTGGGCATAGGCCAGGGAAATGTTCACCATGGGCAGGATGGCCTGGGGATCGAGCTTCATCGCGGTCTGGTACGAAGCCACCGCTTTTTTCGCCTCTCCCCGGTTGAGCTGGTAATTGCCCATGTTGTAATGGGACGTCCACTGGTCGGGCCGCGCCGTGATGGACGCAAGATACTCGTCGTTCGCCTTCTTGAGCTGTTTCTGATAGGCAGGTGGAGCGTTCATCTTCGGGAACGCCGCGATCCCTGCCGCAGCGCGGACCCTCACCAGCCGGTACTCGTCTCCTGTTGCCTCGACCAGGGACTGCAGGCTTTCCGTGGTCGGTATCAGCCCCAATGCCTGGACAGCAGCGCCGCGTACGAGCGGCGACGGGTCCTTGGCCGCGGCAAGCAGGGTGTCGAGGACCTTCTGGTCCTGTGACGGTGGAATAAGCCGTATGAGCGAGGTAGCGAAGACCTCGTCGCGCTTCGGATCGTTGATATAGGCCAGCATCTCGGGCAGCGACCTCCAGTCCCGCTTGCGGGCTGCATCGATGAGGCCTGCCCGCTTCAACACCGGTGCCTGGTAGTCCCGGGTGCGCCACTGCCGTACGAACGTATCGGCCCATGACCCGTCCTTGTCCTTGTGGCAGATATTGCAGGCATTGGGCGACTGGTAGACAAGAGTCACTGCAGGTGTCGGCGGAAGCATCGAATGGTCGCTCCGGTTCATCCGCGCGAACGCCGTCATCGGCATGTGGCAGGAGATGCACTTGCTGCCCTCGCTCGTCGCGGCGTGGTGCGTGTGCTCCGTCGGGTTGCTGACCTTCGCCTCGTGGCAGGGCATGCAGGCGTTGTTGAACTTCTCCCGCTTGAACCGGTACCGGCCGCTGGAGGTGTGGCAGTGCATGCAGTCGATCCCTCCGGACTTGGCGCAGGGGCTCATGCTCCAGGAGGTGAGTGTATAGTTCTCACCCAGGTCGCGACCGTCGGCGTAGAAATCGGGGTCCTCCAGGGTAAAGAGGTCGAAGTGGTCGTAGAAGCGTTCCTCGGGTTTATATTCCAGGGTCAGCGGGCTCGCCTTGGCGTGGCAGCTTGAACAGAGGTCGTTCCGCTGCACCTTCGTCATGGTCTTGGTGCGGATGATCCGGAGATCCGGCAGGGGCTGGCCCTTTGGCGTTGCTTTGGCGATCCTGTTGTGCTCGATCGCCGACCCGTGGCAGGTCTCGCAGTTGATGCCCGGCTCGGTCCAGGTGGTGTGGTAGGTGTCGGTCTTCTGGTCGTAGTTGGTCGAGAGTTGGCTCACGTGGCAGGAGTAGCAGGCGGTATTGAAGGTGTATGGATATTCCCGCCAGTCTACTGCCTGACCTTGCTCCCCTCCCGGGAAGTGACGCATGCCGCTGGCAGCAGTGTCGAACCACTCTTTCTTGTTCACGTCATAGGCCAGCGGGAGGGTCTGGAGCCTCCCTTTGGGGAAGGGAGTGAGGAAGTAGTAAACATTCTTGCCGCCGAGCACCTGTTCGATCTTGTATTTCGTCGTCCCCTTCTGCCCGGTCCCGAGCACCACGCCTTCAACGATATCAGCGCGGTACTTCTCTTTGCCTATCACGATCTCACCCTGATGCTCTGTGAGCTGGATGGCGGCGAACCCCAGCGTATAAGGCTGCATGGCCAGGCCGTGCTTTGACGTTGCCCAGAGCTGGTAGAACTTCTCATGGCACTCCCGGCAGCTTACGGAACCGGCGTAGCTGGCGGGCTGTTTCTCTGCTGCCTGTGCCTGTGTCAGTGCCGTGAACGACAGGCAGACCAGGATGATGATCGTAGTCATTTTCATATTTGTCCTACGCAGCCGCCTGCGATACATACGTACCACCCTTCAAGACAGACTCGACCGCCGGGACCAGATCATCCACCGCCCTGCGCTTGAGGACAACGCCGCTGGCACCCGCCTCGATGCATTCGCCGAATGCTGCCTGTTCATCGTGGATGCTCAGGATGATGAGCCTGATCTGGGGAAATGCCGTATTCAGGCGCCGCACGATGTTAAGCTCCGTCGTGACCGGCAGCGAGAGGTCCGCCACGATCAGGTCGGGCCTGAGCTTTTCTGCGGCCTCCAAGAGAGAGGCCTCATCGGCGACCATAAAGACCGTCTCGAACATGTCCTCCAGAAGATTCCGGACTCCCTCCAGCATGTTCTGATGATTATCAGCCAGAAGCACTTTGCCTTGTTTCATGGTCCTCTCTTTCGCACGTCTTACGGGGAAGAGCGTGCAGCAACTGGGGGTTTTCCGTATTCCGGACCGGAAAAGCGAAATAGGAACACAGGTATACGCAGTAATGATAGCTGAGGGACGTGAGGATGGTAACTCGTAAAATTACCGGTTTTTCGGGAGATTGCTCCGGGGGCTTCAGAGGGGAAGGAACTCCTACTTTGTGATGATGCCGTGCCGTACGGCGTAGTGGACCAATTCCGCGGCGCTCTTGATGCCAAGGTCCTTCATGATGCGGTATTTATGGAACTCCACGGTCCTCGAGGAGATATTGAGCACTGTGGCGATCTCCCTTGCCGAGTGCCCTTCAGCGAGCAATTGCAGGATCTCGCGCTGACGCGGGGTGAGGCTGGTGATTTCATCCCGCTGACCGGTCCTTTCTTTGGCAAGTTGCATGAATGCACCGGCAAGCAAGGGCGTCACAAAGGTCTTTCCATTCAACGCGCTTCGAATGGCAGTGACCAGCTCGGTCGGAGCCGAGTGCTTCAGGACATATCCCGAAGCCCCTGCTTCAAAGGCGCTGACCGCGTAGGTCACATCGGGGTGCATGGTAAGGAAAACGACCTTGATCTCCTGGTGAGCTTTCTTGATCTGCCGGACGGAGTCAATACCGTTCAGGAGCGGCATGGAGATGTCCGCCACGATCACGTCAGGCCGAAGTTTCTCCGCGGCGGCGAGCAGCGCGCGGCCGTCCTCGACGATCCCGACGAGCTCGAACTCCGGCTCCAGGAGGCCTTTGAGGCCTTCGGTCACGATCTTGTGATCGTCTGCAAGAAGGACGCGCGGACGCTTCATACTTCACCCCCTGCAAGAGGCACGCACACCGTGATCTCCGTGCCTTTTCCCGGCTGGGACCGTATCGCAAAGTCCCCCTCGACGAGCTGGACCCGTTCGCGCATGCTTGAGAGCCCCAGCCCCGGAGTGTTCCGGATCTCCAGGGGGTCGAAGCCTACGCCGTCATCGGTGACAGCAAGGCAAATGGCATCACCGGACAGGTGCAGGACGATTTTGCAGCTCTTTGCTCGGGAATGGATGGCGATGTTCCGCAGCCCCTCCTGGACAACACGGTAGAGACAGAGGGCGATATCGTCGGGAATCGCGTCAGGGACATGGTCCTTGATGAAGGATGGCGTGATCGAGTGCCTTCTCAAGAACATGGCGCACTCCGACTCTATGGCGCGGACAAGTCCCAGGTCGTCGAGGATGGTGGGATGGATCTGACGCGAGATATTGTGGACGTCCTCGGATACCCTGATGAGCTGGTCCTTTATCTGCACTATCCTCCGAACAGCGTTTCCCTGCACATTGGGCCGCTTCTCCAGGTCGAGTTCCAGTTTGCCTGCCTCGATAGCAAGGACCGCCAGCCTCTGCGTCAGGTCGTCGTGGAGCTCCCGCGACAGCCTGCGGAGCTCCTCTTCCTGCGCGGAGATCAACCTGCCCGCCAGTCTCTGGAGATCTTTCTGGGAGTATCTGAGGGCTTCCTCGCTTTTCTTCAACGCCTCTTCCGCCAGTCTGCGTTCGGTGATATCCATGATCATGGACTGCTTGGACATGGTCCCGTCGGCATGGCGGATGGGGTAGTTCACCACATAGTACCAGCGGTGGTCTTTCGGGCTCTGCACTTCCCAACGCACCGTTTCGCCCTGGAAGACCCTCTCGTTCACGCACCACTCACAGACCGAATCGCTGTCGTGCAATGCCTTGTAGCACATCTCTCCGCGGGCATTACGGCCGGTGCGTTCGATCATGCGCTGGTTCATGTATTCCACACGATAATCCTGCGAGCAGATGTAGATGAACCCGTCAAAGGCTTCGACGACGGCCTGGTATCGAGCCATGTCCTCCCGGCGCGCTGCCTCTGCCACCTTGCGTTCGGTGATGTCCTTGTCAACGCCACGATAGCCTTTGAGATTGCCTGCTTCGTCCAGGAGGGGCACGCCATTGGTGAGCAGGCAGATCCTTTCACCGTCCTTTCGTCTCTTCCAGTTTTCCAGGTCCTTGATGGGCAGCTTCTTTGCCGTGATCTCGGAGAATATCGCAGCTACCCGGCTTGCTTCATCCGGCGGCATAAGATCGAAGAGTGTCTTCCCGATAACGAGACCAAACAGCTCCGAGCCCTTTGCCGAACTGTACGTATAGACACCTTTTTCATCCAACTCCCAAACCCATTCGGCCATGCTGAATGTGACATCCCGCAGCCGCGCTTCGCTCTCACGGAGGTCGTTGGACAATTGCGCCGCCCGCTGAACATCAAGGCTCATCTCATAGGCCATCACTGATACGATCGCCAGGGAGAAGAAACTGAATGTTATCGGTATGGGGAGTATTCCCCAGAAGACAAGCACGGACTGCGCCAAGCTTGCCACGAGAAAGAACAGAATGCCGCTGATGAGAACGAACGATCTCCGCTGGGCCGGTCGCCGCCGTACGCTCACCGCGGCATCAACGACGAAGATCACGAGCAGCAGCACCGCAACCTGGGCGATCAGCTGCCACGGATTCGGCAGTCCCCGGGCGACCGAGACGGACTCACCGAGAAATCGCAGGTGCTGAAGGGAGATGATCTCACGATAATTGAGATTGGGGGTGAGAACAACATTGAGGATCAGCGCAAGGGTTCGCATGCCGATGATCGTCCATGCAAGCCACATGCGCCCTGACCGCAGGTACAGGCGGACAAAGAGGACCAGCGAAACGACGACCATCCAGACCGGGATATTACCCCACCACACAGCACGGCCGAACTCAGCCGGCGTGGCCGCCAGCATCATGGACAGCTCGCAGAACGCGATGCCGGCCGTTCCCGCCGCCATCACGGAAATGAGCAGATAGGACCAGGCCGTGCGCTCCTTGAGCCAGACCAGCAGATTCATCGCCGCCAGTGTGAGGCACGCGGACGCGACCATGGACCAAATGATGGTGACCCAACTCATGAAATGATGACGTTCCCCTGGTCGAAAACAATGTTCAAGACGTTTTTTGCATCGAAAAGCACCATAGGCAGGCAGGACCTCATACGCTGATTGCCGGAAAAACTCCGCGATAGGATTATTTTAACTTAATACCAAATATGTGCAAGACCTTTTCGGACAGCACCCTTTCTCTCTATCAGTGGTAATATCTGAGCGTTCTGTACCGTCACAGCAGGCACCGGACTATCATTTTATCCTGCATTGAGCTCGCGCGGCTCATACGCCTGCATGATCCCTTGCCGTCTCAAGAATGCATTGTCCGCAGGCCTACTTGAGGAATTAAGAATTTACCGGTAATGCGCTCGCTCCTGGATTCACATGTTGCAATTTTATGAACAAAGGATCACTTCCCCTGCGTACCAGCAGGATGTCCCTCCGCACCGGTCGCCGCAAGGCCCCTGATGGCCTTCGCATACTGGTCTTTCAGGCTCGCGAGATAGGTCGCGTCCATGGCCCCCTTGCCGGTCGTGATCTCTAAGAAACGCTTGGGGATCTCCACCTCCTCGGGTTTGTAGCCCGTTGCGATGCGCGCCCTCCAGCGGAGCTGCTGGATGTTCTCTGACACTGTTCCCAGGCTGTCCGCGAGCTTTCCATATCCGACGGACCTGAGGCAGTCCGCCAGCAGCGCGTCGGAATAGACGCCGCGAGCGAAGAGGCAGGCGACCATGGAAGTAAGAAGCACCCGCCCCTGCTCATCCTTCACCAGGAAGTCCACGGCCTTCGCCGGGTCCTTGCCCTTCTCCTTCTGGTCGTAGGAATACCCTCCGCTGTCCAGGTGCGAATGCCTGAGGCCGAGCGCCTGGGAGGCGAAAAAGACCTCACCGGTGGCGTAGCCCGCCATCTCCTGGCCGAGCACGCAGGCGAAGTCCTTCCCGCCGTACTGTTCCGCGGCCTTGAGCGTACCCTGCCCGAGGAGACGGTAGAACTCGTTCGTTCCCTCGCCAAGATGCTGGATCGCCTGCTTGTATGCGTCGCTATCGCCGAAAGTCAGACGGACGATGGTCTCCTTTTCCGAGAGGATCCCCTTCTCCGTTGCCTCGGTGGCCCAGGCCAGGGCAACACCGGCGGACATCACATCGAGCCCCACCTTCTCGGCAACATCGATGATGCCCAGAACGGCGAAGCAGTTCTCGACCGAAAGCATGGCCCCGACGGCAAAGATGGGCTCGTGATCATAGGAGACCTGCCGATACAGAAAGCGGTGCTCCTTTCGGAACCGTTCCCGCACGAACCCGATATGGATGCAGCCGACGGGGCATCCGGCGCAGGCCGCGTTCCGGAGCAGTGCCAGCTCCGCGAACTTCTCTCCCGTAATGCCGCTGATGCCGGGATCGGTCGTCCGCTGGAGGTTGCGGATCGGCAGCATCTTCACTTCGTTCAGCATAGCCATATTGATGGGCGTGCCGATATCGTGGTACTTGCTCATCATGTCAGTGTCCGTAAGCTTCGTATGGACGTCCTGGAAGAGCTTTGGGTACTCCCTGGAACCGTCGAGGGCGAAGGAGCCGTCGCCGTTGATCACGATGCCCTTGAGGTTCTTGCAGCCCATCACGGCCCCGCCGCCGAGCCTGCCGAAATGGCGGTATGAATCGACGTTGATGCAGGCAAAAGCGGAGCCGTTCTCGCCGGCCGGTCCGATGCGCAGGATGCTCCGGTGGCCCGCTCCCTTGAACATGCCCCGCAGCATCTTGCCGGTGGTATAGAGGTCCCTACCCCAGAGGTAGTGGACCTCCTTCACCTCGAGATGCCGGGAGCCAATGGCGATGCACGACGGCCTCGCGGCTTTGCCCGTGACCACGAGCGCATCGAGGTCGGCAAAGCGGAGCGACAGCGCCGAGCGGCCGCCGCCGTGGCTCTCGGCGTACTGGTCATGGTAGGGCGACTTGAATGCGCAGACCGTCTTGCTCATGAGCGGAAAGTAGCCGGTCAGCGGACCGATGGCGAAGATGAGCGGCTGGCCGGGGTCGTTCCACGGCCGATCCGGTTTGCCGTACTTCATGAACAGGTGCACCGCGAGGCCGCTGCCGCCCACGACGCTGTCCCTCCCCTCGATGTTCACGATGCTTCCGCGGCCGGTGCTGAGGTCGACCACGAGTACCCGGAAATGGTCCCTGATCATGACGCACCTCCCTGCTGCGAGCTTCGAACGATCAAAACCTTTTTACCACGGAGACACAGAAACACAGAGAACACCAGCTGCCATGGGACGCGGATAAACGCGGATGACCGCAGATCGAACAGAAGCCGGGTAAATGCTGTGACACCAGACAGAGGTTGCCTTTGATCTATCCGCGTTCATCAGATCTTATCTGCGTCCCTTTCCGGTTCCGCTTTTCCATTTTTCATACAATATTACTTCTGCACTGGTTCCGCCACTGCTTCGAGCATCTCCAGGCAGTCGTGGGGGCAGAAGGGAACGCATTGGCCGCAGTGGATACAGACGAAGGGTTCCTGACTAGGATCGAGGTAGATGGCGTCGACCGGGCAGGCTTTCGCGCATTCCCCGCAGCGGATGCAGAGGTTCCTGCGCATCACCACGCCCCCGCCCTTCCGCTGCGTGTACGCGCCCGTCGGGCAGGCCGCGGCACAGGGGGCCGGGTCGCAGGCGAGACAGACGCGCGCCTCGAATCCCGTGGACAGGCCTCCGGAGGAGCGGATGCGGATGCCGGCCGTGTCCCAGGAAAGCTGTTTGTGCACGATCCGTGCGCAGGCAAGGGAGCAGGAGTGGCAGCCGATGCAGCGCTCCATGCGGGGGGTGGTCAGGATCTTCATGGTAGGAATCTCCTTTACCTTACGCGATAATAATACCACTCAAGCAATGAGCATACCGCGTTCTTCTGTTTTTTTGCACATCCCTTCGCGTCCTGAATCCAGGAGCAAGCGCATAGCGAGTGATTAGAATAACAACTTCCTTGAGGATCGGAGTCTCCCTGTGCTAAGCAGGGAGCGACAATGAAATTTTTGACCCGTCTAAGGCCACGTCCGCTCGCCCGCGCAAACTCAGCCCTCGGCCTCAGACATGCGCGTGCGCCCTGCAGGGACGCTGCCTTAGGCCGAGACGGGTGCCCAGAAATTTCATAGGGCCGCTCCACGAACGTGCGGGGTTAGGGTAAACCCCATGCTAAAATCTAGGCAAGCGACCGAGTCCGAGGGTTAAACATTTCGGATGTCCGAAACCCAAAGGGTGAGTTTCCGAAATGTACCGAGGACGACCGAGCATGCCGTGAAAGATTATCGCCGGGTGCCCTTCTTTGGATTACCTTTCGTGGGCATGCAAGAAAGGTAATAAAATTTACGTCAGTATCCAGATGCTTTCAACCTGAACGCCGTTTATATATGAAGCTACTTCTTCAACTGGTCCGCGACGGCCTGCGCAGCCTTTTTCGCCGCTTCGGGATCGCCGAGATAATAGCTGCGGATCGCCTTTAGATCGTCCTCCAGCTCGTAGACAAGGGGTATCCCGGTCGGGATGTTCAGGCCGACAATGTCCGAATCAGAAACATTGTCGAGATACTTGACCAAAGCACGAATGCTGTTCCCGTGGGCGGCAATGATCACCCGCTTTCCGGACAGCACCACCGGAGCGATGGTCTCCTTCCAGTACGGCAGGAAACGCGCCACCGTGTCCTTGAGCGATTCTGTCAACGGGACCTCTTCCAGCCGCAAGCTCGCGTAGCGGGGGTCCTTGCCGGGATAGCGGTCGTCGTCCCTGGCGAGGGCCGGAGGCGGGATGTCATAGCTCCTTCGCCAGATCTTGACCTGCTCGATCCCGTGCTTCTCCGCAGTCTCCGTCTTGTTCAGCCCCTGCAATGCCCCGTAGTGGCGCTCGTTGAGCCTCCAGTGGTTCTGCACCGGGATCCACATGCGGTCCATTTCCTCAAGGGCGATCCAGAGCGTCTTGATGGCGCGCTTGAGCACTGATGTGAATGCCACATCGAAGACGAACCCTTCTTTTTTGAGGAGCCTCCCTGCCTCGACGGCCTCGGCACTCCCTTTTTCCGTAAGCCCGACGTCGGTCCAGCCGGTGAACCGGTTCTCCTTGTTCCAGGTGCTCTCACCGTGGCGCAGCAGGACCAGTTTTTTCATATCGCTGTCCCTCTCTTCCTCAATGTTGAGTCAATCTTCAGGAAATGAAAATCCAAACCATTTACCGCCAGGGCGCCAAGAGCGCGAAGGAAATCACAATACGTGAATGGAACTATTGATTCTTTTCTTGGCGTCCTTCGCGCCTTCGCGGTTCAACGGTGTTGATCTTCTGGTCTGGGGCGTCACATCATTGAAGTTCCCTGCAGCAAGCTGCAGGGAATCTTCGATCCTCAAGGTAGTACTATTTATTCTAATCGCTCGCGTACCCCGCAGCGAGCTACGGGGAATGCGCTCGCTCCTGGATTCATAATTCGTCAGACCTACGTGAGCTCGATGACCTCCATCCGGTGGTTCGCTTCCGGGTGCTTCGTTGAAGGCCCCTCGGTCAGGATGGCAACCTTACCCTCCAGGCCGCTGTCGCGCACCCACTTCCTGATATAGTCCGTCCATCGTTCCGGGTGTTCCGGCTCGTGGAGCGGATAGACGCCTGACGAGAACTGCAGCTGCTGGCAGGTTTCCACCCGGGAGCTCACGGCGATTGTCCATGCCGGGAACCGGAACCGCGATATGCTCCTTGCCATGGCCCCGCCGTGCGTGGGGACAACGATGGCTGCCGGAGTCTCATAGTCCAGGCACGCTTCCACGCCGATGGCGATCAGGTGCTCCGAGTGGAGCTTTCCCGTGAGGCTGGCACCTTCGAATAGATCTTCCACTTGATATGCCGGACGGCGCGCCTCCACTGAGGCGGCGATCTTCGCGAGCATCGCCACCGCGTCGACGGGATACCTCCCCATGGCCGACTCACCCGAAAGCATCACGCAGTCGGTCCCGTCCAGGATGGCGTTCGCCACGTCCGTAGCCTCGGCCCGGGTGGGCCGACGGTTGTCGGTCATGGACTCGAGCATCTGGGTCGCCGTGATGACCGGCTTCGCGTACCGGTTCGCGAGGCGCATCAGCCGCTTCTGCACAACGGCGATCTCCTCGATCGGCACCTCTACGCCGAGGTCGCCGCGGGCGATCATGATGCCGTCGGCCGCGGCCATGATCTTTTCGATGTGATCGAGAGCACCGGACCGCTCTACCTTGGCGATGATGAAGGGGTGATACCCCATATCCGCGGCCGCCTTGCGGACAGCCTCGATGTCCGCCGCGTTCTCGACAAAGGACTGGCTTACGGCATCCACGCCGTTCTCCAGGGCGAACCGGAGGCATTCGTGGTCCCTCTCGGTGAATGCACTGATGCCGAGGTCGATGTCCGGCAGGTTGAGCCCTTTTCGGGAGCGGAGCTCTCCACCGACCCGCACGGTGCAGAGCACGTCCCTGCCCTTCACTCCGGTCACTTCAAGCTGAATATACCCGTCGTTCAGGAAGAGCGTGTCCCCCGGCTTCACCGCCTGCGGCAGCCGGGCGAAGGAAACGGACACGCGGCTCGCGCTGCCGACGATGTCGTCCGTGGTCAGCGTGAATGCATCGCCGGCCTTCAGCTCGACGGGCTCGGGATCGATCTTTCCGATCCGCATCTTCGGGCCCGAGAGATCTGCCATGATCGCGATGCGGCGGCCCAGGGACGCCGATGCGGCCCGGAGGTTCTCGATGACCTTCTTGTGGGCCGCGAAGTCGCCGTGGGAGAAGTTCAACCGTGCCACGTTCATGCCCGCTTCGAACATCTGCCGCATCACCTCGGGCTTTTCCGAGGCTGGGCCGATGGTGCAGACGATCTTGGTTTTGTGTGAAGGGAGCTTCATAGTCCTCCTTGGCTGAATAAACCGGAAAAGTTTTTAACAGGACTACGGCCGCAGTCCCCAGACAGGATAAAACCGGATTACGGTGTTTTCCTATCCTGTAAATCCTTCCGGTCCTGTTGTTTTTTCAAAGCGTCATGATCTTTCTCTGCAATAGTCAATACCACCGTCACGTGGACCGTGTCCTCCGCCCTGACCGTCGTGACCGGCAGGCCGCTGCGGTCGAACAGCCGCAGCATACCCTCGTTCGATGGAAGCACCTCTGCCTCGAACGCCGCGATACCCGAGGTGCGGGCTATGGCGAGCAGATGCCTGAAGATGCGCGATCCGATCCCCATTCCCTGGTGCGCGTCATCGACAAGGAATGCCACTTCAGCGTTCCGTACTGCGGCATCTCCTATGTGAATATACCGGCCGCCGCCAACGATCCGCTCCTGTCCTTCTTCGTTCATGACCGCCACCAGGGCAACGACATTCTTGAAGTCGACCTCGGTCAGCTTCTCCAGGTCCGTCTCACTGAGCTCGCGCTTGGAAGAGAATGTGCGGCGGTAGAAAGACTCTGAGCTCAGCTCGCGCAGTGCTCCGGCAAATTGCCCGCGGTCATCAGGACGGATGGCGCGGATCGTCACCTCCCGGCCGTTCCGGAGGGAATCGACGGCAGAATAGTTGGCGATATCATCTTTGTTCATGAATATAGTCCTATTACAACCTACTCAGGGGCTAAAGACATAACAAGAGAATTGATCTGCGACGGCGCTAAGGACGCCAAAGAAACCTTAAACCTCCCAATGTATGATCCCCTTCGCGCTCTTCGCGCCTTAGCGGTAAAATTCTTCATTGCTTTCACATCAGTGTATTTGTATTTCTTGGCTGGGACCGTCCCTTCGCCATTTCGATCGTCCTGACGGTCTGCTCCGCGATCTCGCGCTCCTCGTTCGTCCGGACAACAAGGACCTTCACGGGCATGCCTTCCCGCTGAGTCTCGGCAACAGCCCCTCCGGCCGCACTGTTCTTCCCCGGGTCGATCGCGATCCCCAGGTGTTCCAGTCCTTCGCACACCCGCAGCCGGATAGGCGAAGCGTTTTCCCCGATGCCGCCGGTGAACACGACCGCATCCAGTCTTCTCAGCACGGCATAGTAGGCACCGATGCATTTCCTGATCCGATAGCAGAACATCTCGATCGCGAGCGCTGCCCGCTCATCCCCTGTCGCGGCCCGGTCCATGATCTCCCGCATGTCGCTCACGCCGCAGATGCCTTTCAGCCCGCTCTCCCGGTTCAGAAGGCTTTCCACGTCCTCCGGCTTCATGCCTGTCCTGCGTATAATATAGAAGGGTAGGGACGGATCGATGTCCCCGCTCCGTGTGCCCATGACCAGTCCTTCCAGAGGCGTCATGCCCATGGACGTGTCTATGCTTCTGCCTCCCTGCACTGCCGCGGCGCTCGCGCCGTTGCCGAGATGCAGGACGATGAGGTTCGCCCGTTCAAGCGCAATCCCAAGGTGCCGTGCCGCTTCCTTCGAGACATAGCTGTGTGATGAGCCGTGAAAACCGTATTTGCGCACAGCGTGTTTCTCGTAGAGCTCATGGGGCACCGCATACCGATAGGCGTACGGCGGCATTGTCTGATGGAACGCTGTGTCGAAGACCGCCACCTGCGGGACCCGGGGAAATCGTTCCCTCGTGACCTCGATGCCGAGGAGATTGGAGGGATTGTGCAGCGGGGCAAGGGGGATGAGCCCGCGGATGGCGTCAATGACATCGTCGTTGATCAGCGCCGGCTCCCGGAAATGTTCACCGCCGTGCACCACGCGATGACCGATGCCGAGAAGCCCGCTGCCGTCCCCGAGGAGCGGAGCGTCCCGGTTCACGTCCTCCATGAGCTCAAAGCCCGCCCGGTGATCAGCCAACGGCGCAGACATGCTTTGTTCGTCAAAGGTGCCATCGTCTTTCCTCCTCCGCTGCAGCAGCCTGCCGTCGTTGGTCCCGATCTTCTCGACCAGGCCCGACGCGAGCATGACAAAGTTTCCGGCATCGAAGACCTCGTACTTGATGGAGGAACTGCCGCTGTTGATTACAGTGACTTTCATAGGAACTTTCACTCGATAAGAAATCTCATTTCTACCACGGAGACACGGAGACACAGAGAAAAGCAAACCATTCAGAAGTTGCATCTCCTCCGTGCCTCAGTGCCTCCGTGGTGAACACGCCGTGCCCTTTACCCCTGCGCCTGGATGGCCGTGATCGCGATGGTGTTGACGATGTCCGCGACGAGCGCGCCCCGGCTCAGGTCGTTCACCGGTTTCTTGAGGCCCTGCAGCACCGGGCCGATGGCGACCGCGTTGGCCGCACGCTGCACCGCCTTGTAGGCGTTGTTGCCCGAGCTGAGATCAGGGAAGATGAAGACCGTCGCGTGCCCAGCCACTTCGCTGCCCGGCAGTTTCACCTTTGCGACGGTCGTGTCGATGGCGGCGTCGTATTGGATGGGGCCTTCGACCTTGAGGTCCGGCGCCCGTTCGCGCACGAGCCGCGTAGCGTCGCGCACGCGGTCGACGTCCGGCCCAGCGCCGGATTCGCCGGTGGAATAGGAGAGCATGGCCACCCGGGGCTCGACGCCGAACGCAGCCGCCGTCGCTGCCGAGCTGACGGCGATGTCAGCGAGCTGCTGCGCCGTCGGCTCGGGCACGATGGCGCAGTCGCCGTAGACCAGCACCCGGTCGGCCAGGCACATGAAGAAGACGCTCGACACGACAGAGATGCCCGGCTTCGTTTTCACGAACTCCAGCGCCGGCCGGATGGTGTGTGCCGTGGTGTGGACGGACCCGGATACCATGCCGTCGGCCATGCCCTCGTGCACCATCATGGTCCCGAAATAGCTCACGTCCATCATGGAGTCCCGCGCCAGGTCCGGAGAAATGCCTTTGTGCTTTCGCAGCTCGAAGTACGCGTTCGCGAAGGACGGCAGCAGCTCCGAGGTGCGGGGATCGATGATCTTTGCCCGGTCCAGCGCCAGTCCGAGGGACGAGGCCTTCTGGCGGACCTCCGCCGGATCGCCGAGCAGCGTGATGTCGCAGACGTCGCGCAGCAGGACGATCTCCGCTGCCCGGAGGATCCGCTCCTCCGTGCCTTCGGGCAGCACGATATGCCTGCGCTGCTGCTTCGCCCGCCGGACCAGCTCGTACTGGAACATGAGCGGCGTGACCCTTCCGGTGCGAGACACAGCGGCGCGCTCCAGGAGCCCGGGCACGTCCACGCAGGATTCGATGATGCCGAGGGCAGCCGCGACCTTCCGTTTGTTCTCGGCCATCAACGTCGGCCGGAGGTTGCTCACGTTCATGGCGGTCGTGAAGGTGTCCGTGGTGACGCCCAGCACCGGGATGGGCGAGACGTTCAGACCCTCGATCAGCCGCTGCACCTGCGGCGCCGGTTTCAGGTTCCCGGTGAGCACCAGCCCGGCGACACGGGGGTACCGGGGCGAGCGGTCGGCGACAAAGGTACCCAGGATGATGTCGGAACGGTCTCCGGGCGTGATGACCAGGCACCCCTCCTGCAAGTGGTCGAGGAAGTGCGGAAGCTCCATGGCCGCGATCTTGACGCTCATAACCTCGCCGTCGAGCCATGCGGCATCGCCGCCCAGTATCTCGGCATTCAGCGCGCCGGCGATCTCGCGCACCGTCGGCCTCGCCAGGATCGGGTCCTCGGGGATCACATATACCGGTTTGTCGTTGGTCGGCACCTGCCGCAGGGCTTCAAGGATCCCCTCCCGCTGGGCCGGGTCCACCCGTGACACCAGGACGGCCAGGACGTCGCACTTCTTCTCTTCCAGCGAATCGATCAGCGCGTGGACAGCGTTCGTCACCTTCCGGATATCCTTACCATGACCGTTGACGATGGGCACAAGGGGCGAGCCGAGGTTCCGCGCGATCTCGACGTTCAGGTCGAACTCAAGCGCAACCGACACGCTGGTGTAGTCCGTTCCCACGCAGAGGACGAAATCGCACCTGCTTTCGAGCGCCTTGTACCGCTCCAGGATGCGACTGTAGAGCTCGTCGTGCCGCGACGCCTCCAGGAGCGCGCGGGCCTCATCGAGCGGGACTCCGCACTCGCCGCCTTCGGGGAACTCGCCGTGGTACAGGGACTTGAGGAGCGTAATGATCCGGTCAGGGCCGCACTCATCCGTGCTGATGGGCCTGAATACGCCCACGCTCTTGAGGTGGCCCGCGAGCTGCTCCATGAACCCGACCGCCGTTATCGCCTTCCCGCTTTGCGGTTCAAGGCTCGTGATATACATGTTCTTCGGCATAGGTCATCGTTCCGCTGTGGTGTAAGACCAAAACCATGTACCGCCAAGGCGCAAAGAGCGCCAAGGAAATCATTGAAGCTCCCTGCAGCAAGCTGCAGGGAATCTTCGATCCTCGAGGTAGTACTATGTATTCTAATCGCTCGCTAACCCCGCGGCAAGCTACGGGGAATGCGCTCGCTCCTGGATTCATCAAGAATCAAGATCAAGCATATTTTTCGTGCTTCGCGTCTTCGCGGTTCAATATTGTTGCTTCTGTTATTGGCCTTGGTCTTTGCCATTGAAATACACTGCCGTTTACTTCTCACCGCATGTCCGCCGGCTGCCCGGTCGAGGCGAGCACGCTGCTCCAGAGCGCTCCCGCGGGGTCGATCTTCTTGCGCTGCGACACAGCGAGGGATAGGGGAACATGGGTGAACTGGTGGTTCCAGAATCCCACGACCATGTTCGTCCGTCCGCTCATGCCCGCGTGCACGGCGCTCTGCCCGAGCAACAGGCAGAAGGCCGAGTCGTGGGGATTCGCCGGCACACTTCGTATCGTGTAGCTGGGATCGATGTACTTGAGGCTGATCTCGACGCCCCGCTTTTTGAAGTGGTCCTTGATGGCGTCCCGCAGGAAGATGCCGATGTCGCCATGCTTTATGTTCCCTGAAGCGTCGCGCTCGGCGGTCTTCGCCATGAGGTCCTGGCCAGCCCCTTCCGCAGCGACGATCACCGCATGGCCACGACTATCGAGCCTCTGTTTTAGTTCAGAGAGGAACCGCTCGAGCGTGAACGGGACCTCGGGGACGAGGCAGAAGTTCACCTGGCTGTCGACAAGGACCGAATAGGCAGCAATATACCCTGAATCGCGGCCCATGAGCTTCACCAGCCCGATACCGTTGCGCGCTGCCTCCGCCTCGGTGTTGGCGGCGTAGGTTGCGCGCCTGGCCTCGGTGACCGCGGTCTCGAATCCGAAGGTCTTCTGCACGAAGGAGACGTCGTTGTCGATGGTCTTCGGGATGCCAATGACGCTGATCTTGAGGCCGCGCTTCACTGCCTCCTCAGCGATCTTCTGCGCACCGCGCAGGGTCCCGTCGCCGCCGAGGGCGAAGAGGATGCCGACCTTGAGCTCTTCGAGGGTCTTTACCATGTCCGCCGGGTCCTGGGGCCCGCGCGAGGAGCCGAGGACCGTCCCGCCGAGTTCGTTGATCCGGGCAACCGAGTCCGGGGTGAGCTCGAGCGGCACATGCCCTATCCGCTGCACGAGGCCTTCGTAGCCATAGCGGAAGCCGTAGACCTTCTTCACGCCGTAGAGATGATAGAGGCTCAGGACGATCGACCGGATCACGTCGTTCAGGCCGGGACAGAGCCCGCCGCAGGTCACGATGCCGCAAGCGAGCGGCGGCGGCTCAAAAAAGATCTTCTCCCTCGGTCCTGCGGCCTCCATCGCTGGAGGGTCCGCGCGCTTGTCCAGCCACGGCTTCAGGTCCTCGAGCCGCGCATGATAGAGCACACGTTCGTCGTCGCGGGTGAACCGGACGCCGGACATCGGCGATGGAACGCGGCACTCGCCCAGGCGGGCTATGGTGAAATCAAGGTCAATATCGGACATGCGATGCTCCAGTCTGGATATCGTCTTTGACACGAAAGGAGCGGATCAACATCCTGATAACCACGGATCAATCCAAAACACAATCCGCCTCTATCCGGTTTTCATCCGACTGTATCCGTGTCAAAATCGTTCTTATTTACTCATCGTGACTTCCTTCGCGTCCTTCGCGCCTTGGCGGTAAGAATGGTTTCAGATCTTTTTCGTCTCGCCTTCCCATGCTCCCACAACAGAAACCCGCCGCGGAACGCATGCGCATTGTCGCCTGCCCGACACCCCGGCGGCAGCCTGTCCAGCTTGTTGACGTTGCCTCCGCCGATGACCACGTCGTCAAGTTCGAGAGCGGGAATGAAACGGGAGACCACCTCCCGGACAAAGGCCCGCCACTTCCTGATGCCCAGTTTCTCGAGTCCCTTGAGCCCCAGGTAGTCCTCGTAGGTCGCCTGCTTGTAGGTCAGGTGCCCAAGCTCCATGGGCACCACTGTTCCATTCACGACCAGCGCAGTGCCAAGCCCGGTCCCCAGCCCCAGGAACAGCATCGTCCCGCCCTTATAGCTTCCCAAAGCCTGCATGGCGGCATCGTTCATCACTTTGACCGGGCGGCCGAATGCGGTGTTGAAATCGAACCGGGTCCAGCCGCGACCGAGGTTGACAGGTTCCGAAAACGGCTTGTTCCCGCGGACCCGGCCGGGATAGCCGATCGAGACCGCATCGTACTTCCAGTCTTCGGTCAGTTTCAGCACTCCTGCTACCATCTTCCGGGGGGTCAGTGTCGGCCCCGAGGGAAATTTCCGGGGGTCGGTCTGTCCGGTGACGAGGATCTTGACACTGTTCCCGCCGATGTCGATGACGAGTACTTTCATAACGGAAGCCTCTCCAAATCGCAACCCCTGCTCTTCGTCATTCACGCGAAAAAGGGAATCCAGCGTCTCTTCTCAAGTCCCTGGATACCCCCGGATCAAGTCCGGGGCAGGCTTGCAAGACCGGAATGACGGCATAAGACAAGAGTCAGTACCAAATACCTCTCTCGTAGGTGGTCATGACTTCTTCAGCGGCCTGACCTTCCATATATTATCGCAGTACTCCCGGATGGACCGGTCGGAAGAGAATTTCCCCATGCGGGCCGTGTTCAGGATCGACATCCGTACCCACTGTTCCTGGTCGCGATAGGCCGCGCTTACCCGGTCCTGGCAGTCGATGTAGGACTGGTAGTCCGCCAGCAGCAGGAACGGGTCATGGTTCAGGAGATTATCGATCAGCGGCGCGAACAGGCCTTTGTCCCCTCGCGAGAAATGACCTGACCCGATCTGGTCGATTGCCTCCCTGAGATGCGGATTGGATTCATAATAGCTCCGGGGGGCATAGCCCTTTGCCTTGAGACCAAGCACGTCCTCTACAGTGAGCCCGAAGAGAAAGAAATTCTCCTCGCCGACCTCTTCGCGGATCTCGACATTCGCGCCGTCCAGGGTGCCGATGGTGAGCGCGCCGTTCATCGAGAACTTCATGTTCCCCGTGCCCGAAGCCTCCTTCCCTGCCGTGGATATCTGTTCCGAGAGATCGGCGGCGGGATAGATGTGGTGGGCGTTCTTCACGTTGAAGTCGGGGCAGAAGACGACCTTCAGCCGACCGTCGACCTCGGGGTCGTTGTTCACCATCTCGGCCACGGAATTGATCAGTTTGATGATCAGCTTCGCCATGAAGTAGCCCGGCGCTGCCTTGCCGCCGAAGATGAACGCGCGCGGGACGATCTTTGTACGCGGGGCCTTCTTTATCCGGTTGTAGAGGGTGATGATATGGAGCACGTTCAGGTGCTGCCGCTTGTACTCATGGATCCGCTTCACCTGGACGTCGAAGAGCGAGTCGGGATCCACGGCGGTCCCGGTCCGTTCCTTTATCATTGCAGCAAGCCGGTTCTTGTTTGTCCGCTTGATCTTCGCCCATTCATTCCGGAAGACGCGGTCCTTGACAAAGGGCTCGATCTTGCGGATCTCGTCCTCAAAGTGCTTGATCCACTTGTCGCCGATGCTCCCGGTGATGAGGCCGGCAAGCCCGGGATTGCTCAAGGCCACCCAGCGCCGGGGGGTCACGCCGTTCGTCACGTTCGTGAACCGTTCGGGATACATCTCGTACAGGTCCTTGAGGACGGTCTTCGTAAGAAGGTCGGAATGCAGCGCCGCCACCCCGTTGATATGGTGGCTTCCCACTGCCGCCAGATGGGCCATGCGGACGTACTTCTCCCCGCTTTCGTCGATCAGCGACAGCCGAGAGGCGCGTGCGTCATCACCGGGATACCGTTTGCGGACCTCGTCGAGGAACCTCCTGTTGATCTCATAGATGATCTCTATATGCCGAGGAAGCGTGCGGCTGAAGAGCGGCAGCGCCCACTTTTCCAGCGCCTCGGGCAGCAGCGTATGGTTCGTGTAGGCCATGGTCTTCTGTGTGATCGCCCAGGCATTCTCCCAGTCCATCAGATGCTCATCCACGAGGAGGCGCATCAGTTCCGCCACCGCGATGGAGGGATGGGTATCGTTCAACTGCACGGCAAAACTCTCGTGGAACCTGTCCAGATCTCTTTTACGCATGCTATGGATATTGAGCATGTCCTGCAGCGAGCAAGACACGAAGAAATACTGCTGCGTCAGGCGGAGCGTCTTGCCGACCTCGGGCTCATCGTTCGGATAGAGGACCTTGCTCACGGTCTCGGAGATGACTTTCTCGTCCACGGCCCGATAGTAGTCGCCCACGTTGAACGCCTCAAAGTCAAAGGACTCTACGGCCTCGGCCTTCCAGAGCCGGAGCAGGTTCACCGTATCGTCCCGGTAGGCAGGGACCGGCGTGTCGTAGGCGATGCCTTTCACGACGCGGTTCGGGATCCATCGCACGCAATATCGGCCGCTGGCGTCACGGTACTGCTCCGTATGGCCGCCGAAGTTCACGGTATAGGCGATCTCGGGCCGGCAGAGCTCCCAGGGATTCCCCAGACGAAGCCACTCGTCCGTCTTCTCGGTCTGCCAGCCGTCTCGGAACTCCTGGTCAAAGATGCCGAACTCGTACCGTATGCCATATCCGATGGCCGGCACGTTCAACGAAGCGAGGGAATCCATGTAGCAGGCCGCCAGCCTTCCAAGGCCGCCGTTGCCGAGCCCCGGCTCTTCCTCCTGGGCGATCAGGTCGTCCAGGTCCTGATCGAGCTCCCGCACCGCTTCCCGCATCTGTTCGGTGATACCGAGGCAGAGGAGATTGTTGCCCAGATGGGGCCCCATCAGGAACTCCGCGGAGAGATAGCTCGCGATCTTGACCGACCGATCAGAAAGCTTCTGGATCGAGCCGATGAAGCGGTCGAGCATCCGGTCCCGCGCTGTGAAGGCCACGGCCATATACCAGTCGTTCCGCGTGGCAAGCGCCGGGATGCGCCCCTGGACACAATGCAGATTGTCGATGACCGCCTGCTTGATCGCGGCGACCGTGGTCCCGGTCCGGGTGGACTCGCACTTTTCAATGGCTGGAGAAGAACGCGCCTCCCCTGTCTTTCTCTTCATGAACAATCCTCTCTTTTGTAGGTGATGATCTCAGATAGCGACGCCGTAATACTGATTCGAATATATCATTTTTCCCCGGCCTCGGATTGCTTTGATCATTTCATCACCGTGGACGTGCAGCCTTTTCGCCTGTATATCTGCAGCTCCTGCCCATATGTTTGACGGGAGTACGGTCCGGTGCTACACTTCGCATAAGCAGCCCGTCCGGAACGGGATGCTATTCCCCTGAAAGGAACGAACATCTCCCATGCAGGAACGTGATCAAAGTGCAGGACGGGATATCTCCCGCTTCCTCGATTTCTGGACCGAGGAGCGGAGCCTGACCGTTATGCTCATCCTCCTGCTGCTCCACTTCTTCGTCCTGACGCCGGGGACGTTCTTCGGCCGCGCCTATCAGCTGATCGGGGCCCTGTTCCTCTTCCTTGCCCTGCTCGCAATCGCTCTCGCCGCAACCGCGGTCATCCCCAGCTGATCCGCCGCCTCGGCATAGGGCACACCCTCAACCTCGACGAGGTAGAGGATGGCCCTGTGCTTTGGAGGAAGATCGAGAATTGC
>JAAXXJ010000246.1 GCA_013334545.1 Nitrospirota bacterium
GAGTGATCAATCGTCGCCGATAGGTCCCGTCTCTGTTCATGCCCTGGAGCAATAACTGATATTATCCCCTTTGTATAAAAGGGGCGGGAAAAACTGTTTTCTCCTTGACAACTGTCAGCCATATCAGGTGAGAGCCCCGATGATTTTTTCATTTTCGACAGCGAGATGCTGGCTCAGGCCGCGTACGTTGCTGTCCGGCGCAATGCTTGGGGAAGCCTCCTCCATCACTGCGACGTCAGCACGGAGTATGGATTCGGCGTCACGGGGACGACGCTGAAGTTCGTTCTGCAGAAAAGGGGATTGGCTTACGCGGCGATCATCAGCCGCACAAAAAGGAAGATCTCGGGACCCGCGGCCTCGTGACGCGAGGGGGAAGGCTCAAGTCGCGTCCTGCGGAGAAGGGGTGACGCGGTTTCTTCCGCTTTCCTTCGACCGGTAGAGCGCGTCATCTGCCTGTTTGAGAAGCTCCTCCGGGCGCAGGTCATCGCGCCCGCTCAATCCCGCCACGCCGAGGCTGACGGTCATGGTAGTCCCCGAGAACCTGTTCTTGATGCCGAAGGAATGCCGCTCCACCACCCGCCGGATCCGCTCAGCCACCTTCAAGGCAAAGGCAAATTCCAGTTCGGACAGAAGAATCGCAAACTCCTCGCCGCCGTACCGGAAGCACATGTCCATGGTCGTATGCCGGCACTGACCCTTGATGACCGCGGCCAGCTCCTTGAGTACGGCGTCGCCCGCCTGATGACCGTAATTGTCATTGAACTGCTTAAAATGATCGATGTCCAGCATGATGAGCGAGAGCGGCTTGCCGGTCCTGCTCCGCCGGTTGACCTCCTGCTCTAGTCGTTCCTTGAACACCCGGTGGTTGTAGAGGCCGGTCAGGCCGTCGAGCTGGGCGAGCTCCTCGGTCCGGGTGAACAGGTGGGCCTTCTCGATGCCTGCAGAGATCTGGTGGGAGGTCAGAGCAAGGAAGTCCATGTCTTCGACCGTGAGGCCGTACTTCACCTGGCTGTCGATGCCGATGACCCCGATGGCGGCATTCCCGGATTTCAGGGCAATGCCGATGTACGCGCCGTCGCGCTTCTCTTCTCCCGGGACGTGGATGAAATCGTTGAAGGTCTCGTAGAAAAGAGAAAGGTCGTGTATGTGCGAGTGCTCGCCTACCTCGACGATCCTCCCTGGCAGCCCTTCGCCGATGCCGATGGAAACGGCGCCCTCGACCGGCAGGCCATTGGCGTAGCGGAGAACCAGCTTCTCCTCGTGCTCATCGGTCAGGTAGAAGGTGATGCGGTCGAAGTTGATGCATTTGTGGATATAGCCGATGATATCGGGAATCATCGCCTGGAGGTCGTTGGATGCGGCGATGATCTTGGAGATATTGTAGAACGTGTGGGCCTGGTTGTTCGATTTTTCGAGCATGCTCCCCAGGCGGTCGTACCGGATATGCTGTTCCCCGAGCTCCTGTTCGAGCTGGCGTATGCGCGCCTTTAGTTCTTCTGACATGGCATTCCTGAATGTACCGTACCAGCCGTGGAAAGGACCGCGCGGCCGTGGGGCCCGAGGAGCGGAAGAACGGGAGCAGGAGTTCGCCGCAGGAGCAGTCCCGGGACATCGCTCATAATTTTTCGATCTCTCCTGAATGGCCTGTTACGGGACCTGCTTCGGCGGTACCGTGGAAATGGGGATGGACTTTGTCTGCGGAGCAGCGCTTCCTGCGGTCACGGTTGGCGTTGATCTAGTCGAGGGAGCAACTTTCGTCTCTTGCTTCGGTGCGGGCGTCTCCGTTGGCGCCATCGCGGGTGACGAGATTACGATGACCGTCTTCTTCTCCTTGATCTTGAAGCCGCGCTCGGGCAGCTTGGCCGGGTAGGATGCTGCTATGAGCGTTTCATCAGCCACCCCGTTCTTAACGAGATATTTCACCAGTTCCAGGGTACGACCAGATGCCAGGGTCCGTGCGTCCTTGGCCGGGACCTTTTTCCTTCCCTTCCCCTGTGCAGGTGCGGGCATCGTTGCGTTGCCGACAACAATATCCTTATCCTTGTAGTCCTTCAGGAGCGATGCAAGGTTGGCGAGGGACTGCTGGCTGTCTTTGGCAAAGGTCACGGAGTTGGGGGTATAGAGGACCGTTTCCGAGATATTGATCACAATGCGGTTGCCGGCTACGACGACCTCGGCCTTGCCGTCTGAGATCTCCTTGCTCAGGCCAGCTTTCAGCTTTTCCGCAGTTGGTCCGGTCCATCCGGATTCCTGCTTTTCCCGTTCCTTGTATTTTCCCAATTCCTTCCGTGCCTTGTCGAATTCGGGCTGGCCAGCCTTGAGCTTCTCATAATCGACGGCCATGGGTTTGTATATATATAGGAAAAAATAGGCCCCGCTGGCCAGGGTGGCGACCAGGAGCCCGATCAGAATGTAGCTTACGATCTTCATGCTTCCTCCTTACATGGTTGCAGGTGGCGGATTGTAGGACAACGGTCGGAGCAAGATGCTGTCCGTTCCCGGTAGTCAGGGAGCGGCCGCTTGATGTTACCGCAGTGCTTTCACCGCTGCTTCGATGCGATCCAGGCCCTTCGTGATGTTCTCCAGAGACGTGGCGTAGGAGAGCCGGATATAGGCGTCAGCGCCGAAGGAATCTCCCGACACGAGCGCCGCCTTCGCTGACTCCAGCAGGTATGCGGCAAGGTCCGCGGAGTTCTTGATCGTCTTCCCGCCAAATGACTTTCCGAAGAGCTTGGCAACATTGGGAAATGCATAGAAAGCGCCGACAGGCATGAGGCAGGATATCCCCTCCATGGCGTTCAGGCGCCCCACCATGTATTTCCTGCGCTTGTCGAACTCGGCGTTCATCACGGGGAGGAAGTCCTGGGGGCCGCGGAGCGCCTCGAGGGCAGCTTTCTGTGAGATGGATGCAGGGTTCGACGTGCTCTGGCTCTGGATGTTGGACATGGCCGTGATGACGTCCTTGGGCCCGGCCGCGAAACCGATGCGCCAGCCGGTCATGGCATGGGACTTGGACACGCCGTTCACCACGATGGTGAGGTCCTTGATCTCCGGGCCGAGGGACGCGATGCTGTAATGTTTGAAGCCGTCATAGACGAGTTTCTCGTAGATCTCATCGGAGATCACATAGATCTGGTGCTTCACGGCCACCGCCGCGATCTCCTCCAGGGTCTTTCTGTCGTAGGCCAGGCCGGTGGGGTTCGAAGGACTGTTTAGTACGAGTGCTTTGGTCCTCTTCGTGACGGCCTTCTCCAGCTTCGCCGCCGATATCCGGAACCCTTCCTGCTCCCTGGTCTCGACGATGACCGGCTTCGCGTCATTGAGCAGGACCTGATCCGGATAGGAGACCCAGTACGGCGAGGGGATGATCACTTCGTCGCCGGGATCGAAGACGGCCTCGGCGATGTTGTAGAGACTGTGTTTGGCGCCGCAGGAGATGAGCACCTGGGACTTCTCATAGGCGAGCCCGTTGTCCTTCTTGAACTTCTCGACGACCGCTTCCTTGAGTTCGTCGGTCCCGCCAGCCGGCGTGTACTTGGTGAACCCCGACTGGATCGCCTTGATGCCGGCCTGCTTTACGTTCTCGGGGGTGTCGAAGTCAGGTTCTCCGACACCGAAATCAACGACATCGATGCCCTGCGCCTTCATGGCCTTGGCCTTTGCGGCCATGGCCAGGGTGGGTGACGGCTTGATCGCTTGTGCCCGTTTTGCAATTCCGATCGCCATTGGTGGCAAGACCCTTTCTTACTACGGAATGGTTTGAAATTTCTCCGTTTTTATCATAGAGGGGCATCAAAGTCAAATAGTTTCTCAATGCCCTGCGTTGTCATGGCACTTCATGGACCTGAAGATCGCTCATATTGGTCATACATCCGCAAAACCCGCGTCTTTACCTGTCCCTTCCGGGGCGGTCGGACCGGCTGCGCTCTTGCAAATTCACCGCGAATCGGTTAAAGTCCCCTGCATGACCGGACCGTCCCCCCCATCCTCGCCCGGCTGGCGCCGGGGACTCACGCGGAACGTGGTCATCCTGGGCTTTGTCAGCTTCCTGAACGACGCTGCCTCCGAGATGATCTATCCACTGCTCCCGGTGTTCCTCACGTCGGTGCTTGGCGCGGGGCCGGCTGCCCTGGGCGTGATCGAAGGCCTCGCCGAGTCCACGGCATCGTTCCTGAAGCTCTTCTCCGGCTACCTCTCCGACAGGGTGAGGCGCCGCAAGGGCTGGGTCGTGGCCGGCTACACGATCTCCAATATCATCCGTCCGCTCATCGCTGTCGCCGGGTCGTGGGTGCAGGTTCTGGCGCTCCGCTTCTCGGACCGCGTGGGCAAAGGGCTCAGGACATCACCGCGCGACGCCATGATCGCAGATTCGACGCCGCCAGAGCTGTGGGGTACGGCCTATGGATTCCATCGTGCCATGGACCACGGCGGCGCCATCGTCGGGCCGCTCCTCGCCACGGGGCTGCTCCTCCTGTTCCATGACCGCATTGCCACGGTCTTCCTGCTGTCGTTCTTCCCCGGGACCCTGGCGGTCCTCCTGCTGCTCGCAGGATTGAGAGAGCGCGAAGTTGCCGAGCGCAGGGGGGGGAGCGGATTCAACGTGCAATCGGCCTGGGCTGAGATGCCGGCGGATTTCCGGAAGTATCTGGCGATCATCCTGGTCTTCACCCTGGGGAACTCCACGGACGCGTTCCTGCTCCTGCGCGCCCAGGCCCTGGGAGTACCGATCACGCTTCTGCCGGCCATCTGGGTGGCGCTTCATGTGGTCAAGATGGCGGTCTCGGTGCCAGGCGGTATGCTCTCGGATCGGCTGGGCCGTAAGAAGGTCATCGTTGCCGGGTGGGTGGTATATGCGCTGGTTTACGGCGGGTTCGCTTTCGCGGACCGAAACTGGCATGC
>JAAXXJ010000247.1 GCA_013334545.1 Nitrospirota bacterium
TCACCAAGGTTGGTGGGCAGTGTCCAGACGATGAACTTGGTGACATTGTCGAAGATGCCGCGCCCTTCCTCTACCGCGGCTTCTATGGAGGCGAAGTTGTCGTCCGTCAGCACCATATCGGCAGCCTCTTTGGCCACGTCGGTTCCGGTGATGCCCATGGCCACGCCGATGTCGGCCCTTTTCAGGGCCGGGGCATCATTAACCCCGTCTCCGGTCATGGCTACAACATTCCCCTTGGCCTGCAGGGCTTCAACCAGGCGAAGTTTTTGCTCCGGCGTTACCCTGGCGAATACGGATGTCCGGTCGGCAACATCGATCAGTTCCCTGTCGGAAGTTTCCATCAGGTCTCTTCCGGTGACGACGTTGGTTGGATTGTTAAGGCCGACCTGATGCGCAATCGAGGAAGCGGTCAGCGCGTGATCGCCGGTTATCATCTTCACGCGGATCCCCGCTGTGTGACACTTTTGAACCGCGAGGATCGCCTCCTGCCGGGGCGGATCGATCATGCCCTGAAGTCCGAGGAAGGCCATGCCGGAAGCCACATCAGGGTGATTCAGGCCGGCTGTTCCCTGTTGGATTTCTCCTTTTGCAAAAGCGAGCACCCGCATTCCCTTGGCTGCCATTTCCTCCACTGCCCTATGAATCTGTTCGACAGCCAGCTCGGCAGGACGCCCCGTTGCGTCAACGGAGGAAGCACATCTTTCCACAATTGCCTCCACAGAGCCCTTGACATACATGATGCCGGGGTTGTCCGTTCCCCCATCATGGAGGGAGGCCATGTACTGGTGCTGCGATTCGAAGGGTATTGAATCGATGCGAGGCAGTTCCCGTCGCACGGCGTCCATGTCCAGCCCTGCCTTGACCGCGGAAACCAGCAGCGCTCCTTCAGTGGGATCACCCTGTATCGCCCAGCGCCCCTCTTTCTCCAGCAGCAGGCTGTCGTTGCATAGCAAACCTGCTTTCAGGCATTCCAGCAGCGCCGGGGATCCGGAGGCATCCGCCGCAACCCCTTTTTTGAGGATCCGGCCTGAGGGCGTGTAACCCGCGCCAATGACTTCAAATCGTTCGCCACCCGCATATATTTCCTGCACGGTCATCTGGTTCTCGGTCAGCGTGCCGGTCTTGTCAGAGCAGATGACCGTCGTGCTGCCGAGGGTCTCAACCGCCGTGAGCTTTCGGATTATGGCCCGCTTGCGAGCCATCCGTGAAACACCGATGGCCAGAGTGATCGTCAGCGCAGCCGGCAGACCTTCCGGGATAGCGCCAACAGCCAAAGCCACGGCCGCCATGAACATATCAAAGACGGATTGCCCCCGTATCAGGCCTGCGCCAAAGGTAGCCGCTGCGAGAGCCAGGATCGCATAGAGCAGGATATGGCTGAAGCGGGCGATCTTTCGGGTCAGCGGGGTCTCCAATGCCACTGTTGACGAGATAAGTTCAGATATGCGCCCTACTTCTGTTTGGTCGCCAATGGCAGTGACAATGCCGCCCCCCTGGCCATAGGTGACCAAACTCGAAGCATACGCCATGTTCCGCCGGTCAGCCAGGCCTGTGTCGTGATCGAGGACCTCCGGTTTTTTGTCCACAGGAACCGACTCTCCAGTCAAGGCGGATTCATCCACCTGAAGGTCCCGTGTCTGAAACAGGCGCATATCCGCGGGCACTTTGTCGCCCGACTGTAGAAAGACGATGTCGCCGGGGACTACTTCCGCCGAGGAAATGCGCCTTTTCTCGCCCGCACGCAGCACCGTTGCCTCGGTCGTCATTGTCCTGGCCAACGCTTCTATGGCCTTGACCGCCTTCGCCTCCTGGATAAAGCCTATGGACGCATTGACCAGCACAACCCCGAAAATAACCCCAGAGTCGACCCATTCCTGAAGAAATGCCGTAACCATACCAGCGGCAATCAGAATGTAGATCAGCGGTTGATGGAACTGGAGCAGAAAGCGCAGCAGCGGCCCTTTTCCCTCTTTCCCGGTGAGCGCATTGGGGCCGAAATGTTTCTGACGATTGTCTACCTCGAACAGGTCCAGCCCTTTTTCCTTGTTACTGTCGAGGAGGTCAATTACTTCATCCGCCGGCAGGTGATGCCAGTGCTTGCTGATTAAAGTGTCCATTCTCTGAGCTCCGCAATATTTTACTTTTGTTCCACAATTATTGATAAACTATATCACATATCACAACAGGAACGGCAAAGACGCCATTCCTGGTTATCAGAACCATGAAAAGCAACGCCCCGTTCTTTCAAAAAAATTAGGCCGGGAAACGCCAATATGCAGCTTTTTGTTCCCGGCCTCTTAAAAACAGCATATTGATTACTCACTCGCCGCGACTTCATCAGATATCCGGTTCTTCCGCCGGCATTCCTCGGCGCTCTTGGTGCAGCCGGAATTTTTCCTCGCCGCAGCTGATAAGTGAGATGCGACCTGCGGATCATTTTCTGACCACGCTGAAGAGCTTATCCAGACCGATCTGGTCCATCCTTGCCACCTGCGCCATCTCTCCGGCGTCGAGCCAGACCCCGGCGCACTCGGAATATTTGTCGATCTTGATCCCCTTGTAGTCTATCTCGATCAACCCCATCCCGCACTTGGCGCATTTCATGGAATGCAGTTCCTTCAGCCTTTTCTTTTTTTCTTCAGCAAGCCTCTTGTGTTTTTCCTCCTCGATCTTCTTCTTATCCTCAACCTCCATCCGCGCGAAATATTCCGCCTCCCGTTCACTTGGTCTCATGTGGGTCAATCCCGTTTCTCATTATGTGATATTTGTCTTTAATCGTCTTTAACAATCTGACTGCCCAGACGAATTCAGTGGCAAGGATTGCCAGGCCTATCGGCACAACGATACTAGCGGGACCGGGCAAGACAATCATGGCAACTCCGATCAACAGTACGGTGAAGCCAGTGACCCCGATTATCAGCCTTTTTGCCTGCCCGACAGTTCTGAGCATCCACGCGGTCATATTCTTGCCGGCTCCTTCGATGCAAATGTGGACACCCTCATTGCTGAGGGCGTCCACTCCCGCTTCAATACTCCCCTACGTACCCTACTTCTTGAGGTCCTCTATCTGGATAAGCGGAACAGCGCCGCCCGTCACGCTCGGGAGCTTGCCGTCCCACTTCTCGATGGCCTTGATCTGGGCGTCGATCTGGCGCAGCTTGATGAGGTCCGGCGAGATCACCTGGCGCTGGAGACGGAGCGCTTCGGCATCGGCCTGGGCCGTGGCGATCCTCTGCTGCGCCTCCACCTTGATGCGGTCCAGGTCCCGCTTCGCCCTGAGCGCGTGCTGTTCGGCCGTCTGCTTCGACTCGATAGCCTTGTTGAACTCGGTCGAGAACTGGAAGTCCGTGATGGAGAGCTCCACCACAAGGATGCCAAACGGCGCCAGGCGATCGCGGAGATAGTTCCGCACCTGGGTCTTGAGCGCCTCCCGTTTCGAGATCAGTTCCTCGGCGGTGTACTTCGCCGCCGCCGCCTTGAAGCTCTCCTCGATGCCAGGATTGATGATCTTCTCCGAAACGTCCCGGTTCGCGCCGAGCGTCTTGTACACATCTCCCACTTTGTCCGGCTGGAGGCTGTAGTTCAGGACCATGGTGGTCTGGACTATCTGCAGGTCCTGGCTTGCCGCCTCAGTCTTAGTGGTGGTCTTCTGAACGCGCACAGTCATGCGGATGATGTCCTCCATGAAGGGGACCTTGAAGTGAAGCCCTTCGGGCACCACGCGGTTCACCGCGCCGAACCGGAGGATGATCCCCCGCTCGCCCGCGTCGATCACAAAGTACGCGGACATGAAGACCATGAGACCGAGAACAACCAGTGCACCGACTGCGATCATCTTTGGGAATTTTTGCTGGTCCATTGTTCTACCTCCGGTAGATCGATTACCGCGAAAGCGCGGCTACAGATACTGCACGTTATTTCGGCATGGTGTTTCCAACACCAACAGGCTCAACGATAATCGTTTGGGATCGTTCATCAGCAACACACGAACCGGAAATATTTCTGTTGGAACTGTTGAGTTCCCTTGTACAACGATCCATGGCGGCCCATGGTTTCATGCACAATGCGATGCATTCAATCGCTATTGTCCATCGCCTCCGGCAGAGCCGGCCGCACCATCAATTACTTCGCTGAAAATGGCTTGAATATTCCTGTCTTTTCCCAGCGCGACTCCCGCAAAGGGTCCTCTACATTCTGCCAAACGGCCTTGCACGCGGTGCACTTTTCCATCGATAGGAGTGATACAGGCGTTCGAACTGTCTCAATCAAGCCAAGACCGCAGCGGGGGCATCTCATCCAGAACAGGCGTACAGCATCCTTCTGTACCGGGGGTTTCCTCCCCGCTCGGTGGTTTGCTGCTTGCTGCTGTCGTGCTGCCTGTTTCCTTATCTGTTTTTTGTCTTCCTGTAGTTGAGGCAGACCCACGAATATTCCATGCCTTTCCCTGTCCGTCGGACAGCGCAATGCCGGCGTTCACTACTCCGGCCTGCATCGGTTCCTCAATCGAACAGTTCATGAAGAAGCGATTTACGCTTATATTGTTTGTGCTTATGGTCGTCGTGTTTCACATAGTGCTGCTCTCGATGGCCTTGAGCAGACGTCTCGGGCATCGACGTTGACCGATCGATCACCTTGTCTAGCTCGCCCCGGTCGAGCCATACACCCCGGCACGTCGGGCAGTAATCGATTTCAATTCCCTGCCGTTCGGACATTGCGAGTTCCACGTTCGCACATGACGGACATTTCATTTGTTTAGTTCCTCCTATTCCTGCCACAGTATGTTCAGATTAGATCCAGCGGTACGAAAAGCGCTGCCATGGGCCAACCCTGCCCGTACCTGTTTCAGTATTTCACTGTTATCCCGGCTAGTTCGTCCTTGGTAAGGTCCGTAA
>JAAXXJ010000536.1 GCA_013334545.1 Nitrospirota bacterium
TTGAGCAAAATGCATTTTATATGCTTTTTAGGCATACAGGAAACCAGAATCCACAGAGTTTATAACAGCTTGTACACAGGTCCTGTGAAAAGGAATGATAACCATCTGCTTTGATGGTTCTTTTCCTGTTCATGAGCTAGTTGAAGCCTGATGTTGGATAATTGCGGACAGATGAACGGAAGTAACAGCCAGTAACAATTTGTACCGAGCGAAATTGCTGATGTCACGTCATGTATAACTACAAGTTACTTTCAACGGATAAAATATTATATGTCGTATCTCTTTGCGCCGGCATGTAGCCCGCATCTTTGATGATGTTCACGATCTCCTGGCGGGTCATCCTGAAACTCACCCCTGCAGCGGCCACAACGTTCTCCTCGATCATCGTACTCCCGAAATCATTCGCACCGAACTCAAGGGCTACCTGCGCGATCTTGGCCCCCTGGGTCACCCACGAAGCCTGGATGTTCATGAAATTGTCGAGCATGATCCTCGACAGAGAGAGGACCTTCAAGTATTCTACCGCTGTTGCCGGACGACCCCCCAGTTCCGTGTTCCCGGGCTGGTAGGTCCAGGGAATGAAAGCCGTGAATCCCTGCGTTTCGTCCTGAAGGTCCCGCAGTCTCACCAGGTGCTGGACGATCTCTTCCTGCGTTTCGAGGCTGCCGAACATCATGGTCGCCGTGGTTGGCATGCCCAGACGGTGAGCTTCCTTCATGACATCCATCCAATCCCGCCAGCGAATCTTGTTGGGGCTGACCTGCTCCCGGACACGGTCCACCAATATCTCGGCGCCGCCGCCAGGAATGGAATCGAGGCCGGAGACCTTCAGGCGCTTCAACGCGTCAGCGATGCCGATCTTTGCCTTGCGCGCTACATAGCTTATTTCGGAGGGCGAGAGCGAGTGGATCTGGATGGTGAAGCGGGATTTAATGGACGAGAACAGGTCCTCGAAGTATTCGATGCCAAGGTCGGGGTGCACTCCACCCTGCATGAGGATCTGGGTACCACCCAGGTCGATGGTTTCCTCGATCTTCTTGAAGATCTCCTCCCGCGTAAGGACATAGGCATCGGGACTGCCCGCTTCCCGGTAGAATGCGCAGAACTTGCACTTGTTCACGCAGATGTTGGTGTAGTTGATGTTCCGGTCGACGATGAAGGTCACCATCCGTTCCGGATGGAGCCGCTTCCGCACACTTCCGGCGAGTTCGCCCAGCGTCAGGAGGTCGGCATGCCGGAGAAGGGCAAGGCCTTCATCAGCGTCGAGCCGTTCGTTCCCGGCGACTTTTCTCACAATGGTCTCTATTCCCATATCCGGACCGTGTTGTAGACCGTGTCCCGCTCCACCGGCTTCTTTCCCGCCTGCCTGATGAGGTCTACCAGTTCATCACGGGTCATGCTCCCGTCAGTGGCACCGCCCGCCATCCTGGTGATGCGCTCCTCCACGACCGTACCGTCGATATCGTCAACACCGAAACTGAGCGAAACCTGCGTGATCTTCTCTCCCAGCATTACCCAGTAAGCCTTGATGTGATCAAAGTTGTCGAGCAGGAGGCGCGAGATAGCAAGGGTCTTGAGATCGTCAAAACCCGTGGT
>JAAXXJ010000537.1 GCA_013334545.1 Nitrospirota bacterium
CAAGGATCCCGATGCTACCTTCGTGATCGGCGTGAACGAGCATACCTACGATCCCAAGGCGCACCACATCATCTCGAACGCCTCCTGCACGACGAACTGCCTTGCGCCATTCACCAAGGTGGTCCATGAGAATTTCGGCATCGTGCACGGCCTCATGAACACGATCCACTCGTACACCAATGACCAGAGGCTCCTTGACCTTCCGCATAAGGACCTTCGCCGGGCGCGCGCCGCAGCCGTGTCCATCATCCCGACCTCGACCGGCGCGGCCAAAGCCGTGTCCCTCGTTCTGCCGGAACTGAAAGGCAAGCTCGACGGCATGTCCCTCCGCGTACCCACGCCGGATGTCTCGGTGGTGGATGTCGTCTTCGAGGTTTCGAAGAAGACCACCAAGGAAGACGTGAACGCGGCGCTCAAGTCCGCGGCCGAAGGCAAGCTCAAGGGCATCCTGCAGTACGAGGAAGCGCCCCTCGTCTCCATCGACTTCAAGGGCAACCCGCATTCCTCTATCGTGGATGCTGCGCTCACCAGTGTCATGGAAGGCACCATGGTGAAGGTCGTCTCCTGGTATGACAACGAATGGGGCTATTCCAACCGGCTCCGCGATCTGGCGATCCTGGTTGCAAAGAAGGGTTTGTAATTATCCAGGCGCAGTGACAGGGGGACAGAGAGACAAGGGCAAGACCTTCTCTGTGCCTCTGTGTCTCTGTGGCGGATTTTCGGGGGTTATGAAATGGACAAAAAGACCATCGAAAAGGTCGACCTGAAGGGCAAGCGGGTCTTCATCCGGGCCGATTTCAACGTTCCCATCGACGAGAACGGCAACATTACCGACGATACGAGGATCCGCTCCACCCTCCCGACGATCAACTACGCTCTCGACGCCGGAGCCAAGGTCATCCTCGCCTCGCATCTCGGCCGCCCCAAGGGCAAGCCGTCGCCCAAGCTTAGCCTGGCGCCGGTCGCCACGCGACTTGGCCGTCTCTTGAGCAAGGAGGTGCCGTTCGCCAAGGACTGCGTCGGGCCTGATGTTGAGTATCTGGTGCAGGGCATGCGGCCGGGCGACGTGCTGCTGCTCGAGAACCTCCGGTTCCATGCCGAGGAGGAAAAGAACGACGAGGGGTTCTCCAAGGCCCTTGCTGCGTTAACCGACGTCTACGTGAACGATGCCTTCGGCACGGCCCACCGCGCGCACGCGTCGACCTACGGCATCACCAAGCACGTAAAGGTCGCCGTCGCCGGCTTCCTGATGAAGAAGGAGATCGAATATCTTCAGAAGACCGTTGCCAACCCCATCCGGCCCTTCGTGGCCATTCTGGGCGGGGCCAAGGTGTCGGGCAAGATCGGTGTGATCGAGAACCTCAAGAACAAGGCGGACAAGATCATCGTGGGCGGCGCCATGGCCTTCACGTTCAGCAAGGCCCGCGGCCAGGAAGTGGGCAACTCCCTCGTGGAGCCCGAGATGTTCGAGGTGGCCCAGCGCACCCGCAAAAGCCTGCGCGAGAGCAACGTCAAGTTCTATCTTCCCGTGGACTTCGTGGTCGCCGAGAACATGAACGACGG
>JAAXXJ010000248.1 GCA_013334545.1 Nitrospirota bacterium
CGTCGGCTTTATAACATCCTTGGGTTCGTAAAAAAGATCCCTCTCGAACCGCTTTGGATGCGCATGCCCCGGCGCCTCTTCAAGGTACAGCATATTCCCCGCATCTCTGCTTTCGGTTGTCAAGATTGGCAGCTGATCTGCGAAGGCTGTCACCAGGGTGAGGACGAAAACCAGTGCTGCTACTATGGTTATGATCCTCTTCATACAGATCACCTCTTTTCCTTGCTAGGAAGTTATTCAGCATTCCTCACCTCTTTTCTTAACTGTATATTCTAGCCTATTCTAAGTTTAACACTTGCTGGCCACTTGTCAAGGGCAGCTCCCAGAACGGTCATTTCTAGACCATGCATTAGTCGGGCCCCATTGCTTACCCCGTGAGGAAAAACGAGCACGAGACGGAAAAAAATAGATGGATTACAGCTAAAGTAAGAGATACATCACCAGATGTGCTTTCAAGGAGCACATGATTCGGTCGGTTCAGTCCATGACAAACCTTTGGCAGGGGGTGTGGTCTCGCAACGGGAACGGGTCAGGGATCAGTATCCCTGCGAATGCGGGATCGCGGGGGGAAAAGGACAGCGAATCAAGGACAAGGGGATAGATTCCGGGAGAAGACGTTTTTCTATCAGGATAGTTCGCTCTTACCGTCCGTATGCCGGTGCATGATCTTCTCGAACATACGGACGAGGCCGGTCCCGAGCGTGAAGAGCGACTCGATGTGCAGGTTCCTTTCGGCGGTGTCGTCGAAGAACAGGTGGAGCTTCGATCCTATGTCGTCCTCGGGCTTCCAGTAGCAGATCAGGACCGGCACCTTGGGAAAGGGATAGAGCACCACGGAAATGTCGGAGCCGAAAATATTGAAGGACGATGTGCCGCTGAACATCGTCACCAGGTCCTCGAAAAGATCGCTGCAGGAGTCGGCGATCAGTTTCAGCGGCTTCTCGCACCGCTGCTCGAACAGCGGGTTCCAGGTCTTGCCGTTCTCCAGCTCCCGGAAGGGGACCCACCTCCCGGCGATGTCCCTGCCCTGGGCATGCAGGATGTAGTCGAGCAGGGGCAGCGAGAACCACGCATGGGTATGGCACTGCGAGGCCACATGGCCCTGCCCATCGACCTCGAAGTCCTTGCCGAGGCATTTGATGGTTATGGTCCTGCCGTTGCTGCTGGCCCCCAGCAGCATTGCGCGAGAACCAATATCGATGGTCGCGATCTTCTTCCTCAGCTCCTGCAACTGCGCTTCCCGGATGCTCTCGATATTCACCTGTCTGCCGATCTGGCCCTCCAACGTGGCAACATCGCCCCAGTGGATATGCGGGCAGTCGGCGAGCTTTTTTTCCTCTTTAATGATTGCAGCGGCAAAGGCAAGGCAGGTCGATATCCCGCAATCGCCGCAGTTGGTCTTCGGCAGATGTTTATAGAGTTCAAGGGGGGTCCTGATCTGGGACATGGGGTGCGACACCGGTTTCCGGGTATGATATGTTCTCAAACGAATCCAGGAGCGAGCGCATTCCCCATAGTTTGTATTACGGGGCTAGCGAGCGATCAGGATAACAATAATTCCCTGAGGATCGAAGCTCCATGCTTTTTGCCGTAGGGAGCTAAATCCAGGAGCGAGCGCATTCCCCGCAGATTCATGCAGGAATTAGCAAGCGATGAGGTTGCATGTTACTGCCATGGGGATCGAAGATTCCCTGCGGCTTGCTGCAGGGAGCTTCCATGGCAGGAGCATTTTACCGCGAAGGCGCCCCCGATGCAAGCTTTCGAGGGCAGGCTTTGAAGGGGAAGCAGATCTTTTCCATTCCTTATTATAGTATGCAGAAAATGACCGGTCATGTCATTCTGCGAGCTCGGCGATAGCCAGTATCACCGCCCTGCCATGCGCCGGACGGCGAACTTCCGCGTCTCTTCGGCCAGCAGCAGCGCGGCGGCAAAGGGAATGAGCACGAGCCAGGCGCTGAACGGCAGCGGCGCAGTGCTGAAGACCGCATGGCCCCAGGGATGGTAGACGATGAAGAGCTGGAGTCCGAGCTCTACGGCGAGACCGAGGAAGATGAGCCGGTTGGTCGTCCAGCCGATGGTGAATATCGATTCCCGCAGTGACCGGCAGGCGAAGACGTTCGCCATCTGGGTCACGATGATGGCCGTGAGGCAGGCTGTGGTCGCCTGGAGATAGAGCGGGTCCGTCCCGGGAAGGTCCGTTCCCCATGCCCATCCGCCTGTCCGGAGCATCCAGAAGAATCCGAACATGCAGGCAACCGCCTCGATCATGCCGAGGAAGAGGTATGCCCGCGAGATGAGCGCAAGCCCGATGAGCCGCTCATCGGGTTTGCGCGGCGGAAGCTTCATCACGCCGGGCGTGGGCTTTTCCGAGCCCAGGGCGAGGGCAGGGAGCATGTCCGTGCCGAGGTCCACGGCCAGGATCTGCATGATCGTCAGCGGCAGCGGGATGCGGAACAGGATATACGCGAGGTACGGCACCGCCTCGGGGATATTGGACGCGAAGATGTAGGTGATGAACTTCTTGATGTTCTCGTAAACGCCCCTGCCCTCTTCGATGGCGTTCACGATCGTGGCGAAGTTGTCGTCCAGCAGGACCATGTCCGCGGATTCCTTCGCGACGTCCGTGCCGGTGATTCCCATGGCGATGCCGATATCGGCGCGCTTCAGCGCCGGCGCGTCGTTCACTCCATCGCCGGTCACGGCAACGCGCTCGCCCTGGTCCTTGAGCGTGTTCACCACCCGGAGCTTGTACTTGGGCGTCATGCGGGTGAAGAGCACCTCGGGTTTCGCAAGTACGTTTCTCAGGTCCTGGTCCGATAGGCGCGTGAACTCCGCGCCCTCGACCACCACGGGCTCGCGCGTAACGAGCCCGATCTCGCGGGCGATGGCAACGGCCGTCCTCGACGCGTCGCCGGTGATCATGATGATGCGGACGCCTGCTTCGCGGCACTTCCGGAGCGCGCCGGGCACCTCGGGCCGTGGCGGGTCTTCGAGGCCGATGAAGCCGACAAAGACCATGGCCTGCTCGGCGGTTTCCTTGTTCGCTACGTCCTCCCCTGTCCTGACCTCCCGCTCGGCGAAAGCAAGAACGCGAAGTCCCTTGTCCATGAGGGCATGGAACAGGCGCGTGGCCTCCTGCTTCAGTGCCTCGTCGAAGGGGACCGACCCCCCGTCCTCGCGGGCATGGGTGCAGACCGCCAGGACGCTTTCCGGCGCACCCTTGGCCAGGACGAAGGTCGAACTGTTCATCTCGGTAACGGTGCTCATTCTCTTGCGGTCAGGGTCGAAGGGGAACTCGCGGACCCGCTTGCCGGGCTTGGTCCCCGGCACCTCGCGGGCGGCGCGATACAGCGCCATCTCGGTGGGTTCGCCCTTGAGCTCTCCATTGACCTCTTTCGTGTTGTTGCAGTGCAAAGCCACCGTGAAGAGCCTCTCCCGTGTTGATCCGCTCATCTTCCCGAGTCCTGCCGCTTCCTTCACCTCCATGCGGTTCTGCGTGAGGGTGCCGGTCTTGTCGGTGCATATGACGGAGACCGAGCCGAGGGTCTCCACGGACGTAAGGGTCTTGATGAGGGCATTGCGCTTCGCCATGCGCTGGCTGCCCATGGCCAGCGCCAGCGTGACCGTGGGCAGCATGCCCTCGGGGATGAGGGCCACGGTGATGCCCACGCCGAAGATGAAGTTGTCCCAGAAGCTCCTGCCGATGAAGAACCCTATGGCGAAGAAGAAGAGGCCCACCGCGGCGGCGATGGCGGCAACGAGCCGCGTGGCCTTCACGATCTCCTTCTGGAGGGGCGAGAGCCCGGGGGTCACCGTACCGGTGAGCTGGGCGATCCTGCCGAACTCCGTCCGCATGCCTGTTGCATACACGACGCCGCTGCCGCTGCCGTTCACGATCGTGGTGCCGGCGAAAGCGATGTTGGGGCTGTTGATCGGGTCGCCCGAGGAGGGCTTTGTCTCGCGCAGGAGCGGCTCGGATTCTCCGGTGAGCGATGCGTTGTTCGCCCGGAGATCGTTGGCCTCCAGGAGCCGGAGGTCCGCCGGCACCTTGTCCCCCTCGGCGATCCTGACAATATCGCCCGGGACCACCTCTTCGGCGGGGAGCTCGCGCTCCCGGCCGCCGCGGCAGACCGTGACATGGAAGGGCAAAAGCTTCTTGAGCGCTTCGAGCGCTTTTTCGGCGCGGTACTCCTGGATGAAGGTGAAGACGGCGTTGATCACGATGACGCCGAAGATGGCAAAGCCCAGGGTATACATGCCTTCGCCGGGGTGCAGATATTCCGAAAGGAACGATAGGCCCGCGGCGGTCCAAAGGAGCACGGCGAGGAAATGAGTGAACTGGCCGAGGAACCGGAGCCAGAGCGGACGCTTCCGGGCAGCCGTGATGGCGTTCGGCCCGAACTCGGCAAGGCGCCGGCCTGCCTCATCCTCGCTGAGGCCCGTTTCGGAGGTGACCAGGGTCCGGAAGACCTCTTCCCGGGTGAGTTCGTTGATCTTCATATCGTGAACAGTCGTTTAACCGCAGAGGACGCGGAGGAAAGAATGAACAAACGTTTATGAACCACAGATGAACACAGGATAACGGCAATGAACTGAAAAATGAAATGCTCAACTACTATTCACGCATTGGATGGGGCCAGGTGCTGTTCGGCTTATGACCTTTGATCCTATCTGTGTTCATCTGTTGTTCCCATTGCAGATTATTCGTCCATTCGTGACGTTTGTGTTGAGGGACTATCTGTCTGTCTCTTCGTCCCCCTGTCCTCTTGTCTCCCCGTCTCCCCGTCGGTCTTACATCCCCGGCTTCAGGATGATGAGGTTGCAGGGTGTTTCCCGAAGGACCTCCTCAACGGGTGTCCCGTGCAGGAACTGGTCAATGATGCCC
>JAAXXJ010000249.1 GCA_013334545.1 Nitrospirota bacterium
GACACGGCGTACGTGAAGGATAAGATCGGAAAGACGGGGTGGGTGGTGGTCGATATGCGCGCCTCAGAGGACTACAGCCAGGGTCACATTCCCGGCGCGGTCGGTCTTCCGTCCTGGGTGTCGAAGGCATTCGCAGATGACACGAAGCGCCAGGCATCTTCTCTTGCTCGAATGGAACAGACGCTCGGCGAGATGGGGATCGGCAATGACAGTCATGTCATCGTGTACGGGGAACCGAAGCACACATCGTGGAACGCGGTGATGTTCTGGGCCCTTGAGCTCTTCGGCTGCAACAGCAGCCTGAAGAAATGCACGGTCCGGTACTATGACGGCGGGGTGGACGGATGGAAGGCTGACAGCGGCACGCTCGACCAGGCAGCGCCCGAAGTGAAAGAGGCTGTGTTCAAAGCGTCCGAGGGGACGAAGCGGGCGGCGAAGGCCGATGAGATGGTCCGTATTGCAGAGAGAGGGACGAAGGCGGTCATCATCGATGCCCGGACCGCGAACGAATACAGGGGTCTGGACGTGCGGTCGCTCAGGGGAGGCCACATCCCCCGGGCGATGAACATCGACTATGCGAAGAACTTCGATCCCGTGACCTTCCGTATGCTGCCTCTCGACCAGCTGCAAGGCGTCTACAAGGACATACCGAAGAACGCGCGGGTGGTCGTTCACTGCCAGACGGGACAGCGGGCGTCATATACCTATCTTGTCCTGCGCGCGCTCGGATACCAGAATGTGGCGAACTACCACGACGGGTGGCGGGTCTACGGCAGCGATCTGAAGCTCCCAGTCGAGGATGAGACCTGGTATGACTTCAATAAAGTGAACGGGGCCGTCAAGGCCGTCAAGGAGATGCAGGAAAAGATGAAATAAGGTTCCTCCAGGCGTTGCTGAAGGGAGGGTTCGGGGATGCCTTTGCTATGAAACAAGGAGGTGTGAAATGACGTCGACACAAGCGAATGCCGAGCGGCAGCGCCTCGAAGAGGCCAGGGAAGGGAAGGTGCCTTGGAGGAAATGGGGACCCTACCTCAGCGAGCGGCAGTGGGGGACGGTGCGTGAGGACTACAGTGAAGGCGGCGATGCCTGGAACTTCTTCACCCATGATCATGCCCGCTCGCGCGCCTACCGCTGGGGCGAGGACGGCATTGCCGGAATCTCGGACGACAAGCAGCGCCTCTGCTTTGCTCTCGCCCTCTGGAACGGAAAGGACGCCATCCTCAAGGAGCGGCTTTTCGGCCTCACGAACAGCGAGGGCAACCACGGCGAGGATGTAAAAGAGTACTACTTCTACCTCGACAGCACGCCGACCCACTCGTACATGAAGTATCTCTACAAGTACCCCCAGGTCGCCTATCCCTACGCTGATCTGATCGAGACGAACAAAAAGCGAACCCGGAACGATATGGAGTACGAGCTCCTCGACACCGGCGTCTTCAACGACGACCGGTACTTCGATGTCTTCGTGGAGTATGCCAAGGCAGGCGCTGAGGACATCCTTGTCAAGATCACGGCCCACAACCGCGGCCCGGAGGCGGCCGAGCTGCACCTTCTTCCGACGCTCTGGTTCCGCAACGACTGGGCCGATTGGATCACCAAGGAGAACCGTGCGCCTGCGCGGCCGGAGATCCGGCAGGTGAAGGCGGCGAAGGGCGCGAGCGCGGCACAGGCGAAACACACGGTTCTGGGCGAGTTCACCTTCTCCTGCGAGGGCGATGTGCCGCTGCTCTTCACCGAGAACTCGACGAACCACAAGCAGCTCGGCCTCGACTACCCGGACGTAGGTCCGTATCTCAAGGACGGCATCAACGACTGCGTGGTGAACGGCAGAACGAACGCAGTGAATCCGGAAAAGCAGGGCACCAAGGCGGCGGCGCATTACAAGCTCTCGATCGGCGGCGGCAAGAGCGCGGTCGTTCGGCTGCGGCTCGCGAAGGCAGGTGATGTGGGTGCCTTCGGGCCCGAGTTCGACGAGACCTTCAGCGCGAGGCACAGGGAGGCGGACGATTTCTACAAGGCCGTGACCCCGCCCTCGGTCTCTCCTGACGAGGCCAACGTGATGCGTCAGGCCATCGCCGGCATGCTCTGGAGCAAGCAGTTCTTCTTCTTCGATGGCGACAATTGGCTGGAGGAGCACCACTCCCATCCGCTTCATCACGGATACCGTCCCTCCCGGAACTCGGAGTGGTTCCATATGCTGAACGAGGACGTCATCTCCATGCCGGACAAGTGGGAGTACCCCTGGTACGCGGCCTGGGACCTCGCGTTCCACACGCTCCCGATCTCGATCGTGGACCCGGACTTCGCCAAGGACCAGATGGAGCTCATGCTGCGCGGCTTTTACCTGCACCCCAACGGCCAGATGCCCGCGTACGAGTGGAACTTCAGCGACGTGAACCCCCCGGTCCATGCCTTCGCGACGCTCTTCCTGCATCGCACCGAGCAGGCTCTTCGCGGTGAGGCAGATGTCGAGTTCCTCAAGTCGGCGTTCAACAAGCTGATGCTGAACTTCACCTGGTGGGTGAATCGGAAGGACCGGTTCGGCAAGAACGTGTTCGAAGGCGGCTTCCTCGGCCTCGACAACATCGGCGTCTTCGACCGCAGCGCGCCGCTGCCCACGGGCGGTCACCTCGAGCAGGCTGACGGCACCGCCTGGATGGCGCTCTTCAGCCAGAACATGCTGGAGCTTGCCTTCGAGTGCGCCCTCCACGACCGCTCTTACGAGGACCTGGTGGTGAAGTTCGTCGAGCACTTCTATTACATCGCCGCGGCCATGAACCGTCCCGGCGCGGAAGGCATGTGGGACGACGAGGACGGCTTCTACTACGACATCCTGCGGCTGCCTGACGGAAGCGCTACGCGGCTCAAGGTACGCTCCATGGTAGGGCTCCTGCCGCTCTGCGCGGCCACGGTCATCGAGAAGTCTCAGCGCGAGCGCGTCCCGCGAGCCGTGGAAATGATCATGAAGCGCCAGCAGCGGATGCCGGAGCTCCTGAAGACCATCCATCCGACCGGGCCGGGCCATTTCGGCGTGGCGGACCGGGGGATCATGGCGCTGCTGAATCCGGAGCGGCTGCGCCGGGTGCTCTCCAAAATGCTGGATGAGAACGAATTCCTGGGGCCCTATGGCATCCGGTCGCTCTCGAAGTTCCACGAGAAGCAGCCCTATATATTCTATGCGGGAGGCCAGGAGCACCGCGTGGATTATCTCCCCGCGGAGTCGAACACCGGAATGTTCGGGGGCAATTCCAACTGGCGCGGGCCGGTCTGGATGCCGGTGAACGCGCTCATCATCCGGTCGCTGCTTCAGTACTACCTCTATTACGGCGATAACTTCAAGATCGAGTGCCCCACGGGATCAGGGAAGATGATGAACCTCTTCGAAGTGAGCAAGGAGATCGCGGATCGCCTCACCCGGATCTTCCTCCGCGACAAGGATAGTCGGCGTCCGGTCTACGGCGGCGCGGTGAAGTTCCAGTCCGACCCCCATTGGCGCGACCACATCCTTTTCTATGAGTACTTTCACGGTGACAACGGCGCAGGCCTCGGTGCGAGCCATCAGACCGGCTGGACCGGGCTCGTGGCCAAACTGATCCAGCTGTACGGTTTCCTGGACGGCAAGAAGGCGCTGGGAGAGGGCAAGGGGGCCGCGTTCCAGAAGGGCGCCTCGGGCTCTGGGGAAAAGAGGAAATGAGAATATAAGAGCATGAGAGCGTGGCCTATGCAAGATATTCTCATTGCGTTCAGAACGCGCGGTTTGATAGAGCGGATAGCTGCAAACATGTCCGGCTCGTCCTCTGCCGTGCTCATGACTGCAAGGGAACAGGGCGTTAGCTCTCGACCGATGCACACCCTGCGGCAACGCTATCTTTGCGTGCTCTCGCTGGTCCTTATCTGCATGATCATTGTGCTCACCGGACCTTCCCCTGTTCTTGCCCAGAAGCTTCCCGTCTTTCCATCTGAAAAGCAGGAGGCGCCTGTTCAGGCAACAGTCGCACAGGCATCGCTTCCCGCGACAGACGAAGAGATCGATAAGGCCGTTGCCCGCATCGGATCCCGGCTTGCTGATCTCCGGAAGGAGTCGGCGGCAGCTGCCGAGGCGATGGACGCTGAGAAGGCGGCCCTGCTTACGACGACGCCGGAAGAGCTCCGGAAGCGGCAGCGGCTCCTGGGTGAACTGGTAAATACGCTCGATAGATATGCCCAGGGCCTCAGGGAGCTGAAGGAGATCCGCAAGACGAGCATTGAGCGTTCCGCAGAGATGAGGGCCTGGCAAGGTTTTGCCGAGAAACCGCCTTTCCCGATCTCCTTTCTGGACAATCTGCGTGACGCGATCCTCGCGCAGCGGCTTGACCTCGAGACGCTTGAACTGAGGCTTACCGTTGCCAGGGGAAACCTCCGGAAGTTTACGAAGGACTTGAGTGTGTCGCAAAAGGAGCTGCGCCTCGCGGGTGAGCGGCTCGAAAAGAGCGTCGGCACGACAGCAGAGGGTCGGCAGCGCTGGCTCCTTGATCTGACGCGGCTTCAGAACGACCTGAACGAGGCTGCGATAGCAAACGCCGAGACCCAGCGGCTGATGCTCGAGAAAGCGACCTCTGACAAAAAGGAGTACATCCGGTTCCTCGAACAGAAACTCGCGGTCGCGGAAAAGGTTTCTCCGCTTTCGAAGACAGACTTCGAGCAGAAACTTCAGGAACTGGACAACCAGCGAAGGACGCTGGAGCGTGAAATTGGCAGCACCTTAAAAAAAGAGGAAGAGCTAAAGGCGGCCCTTCAACGGTCCCGCAATGCATTGGCCAGTGCCCGATAAATGACCTCCGTCAGAAAGTGGCCCACTCCCATGCGCGCTGCCACTGCCGCAGGAAACTTGCAGTTTACA
>JAAXXJ010000250.1 GCA_013334545.1 Nitrospirota bacterium
CGACAACAGGACGCGGCGCAGGGAGTTTCCCAGCGTAGTTCCGAATCCCCGTTCCAGAGGCTCCGCCGTGAACTTCCCGTACGTGTCAGTGATCTTCTTCGGGTCGTACTGAAGCTTTTTCGGCATTTGGAAGTCTTTGGCTTTTTTCAGCATGGTTCCTCCGAATAGGAGCGAAAAAACTGAACGCCGTGGCTGCAGATGCGGGGAACTGCCCCCGCGTCCAGCGAAGCCACGGAATGATAGATCGAGATTACTTCGAATAGAGCTCGACAACGAGCTGTTCCTTCACCGTCGGCATGGTGACCTCTTCCCGCGGCGGGAGGGACAGCACCTTGCCCCGGAACTGGACCTTGTCGATCTCCAGCCAGGTGGGGAAGCCGCGTTTCTCAACAGCGGCAAGAGTTTGCTGGACCTGCGCAATGCCTCTGCTCTTCTCGCGGAGTTCCACCACGTCCCCTGCCTTCAGGATATAGGACGGGATATTCACCTTCTTGCCGTTCACCAGCATGTGGCCGTGCCGGACAAGCTGTCTCGCCTCTTTCTTGGAGCCGGCAAAGCCCATCCTCTGCACCACGTTGTCCAGCCGACGTTCAAGGAGCTGCAGCAGGTTGTCGCCGGTGATCCCCTTCATCCGCTCGGCCTTCTCGAAGTAGCCCCTGAACTGCTTCTCCAGAACTCCGTAGAGGCGACGGATCTTTTGCTTTTCCCGCAGCTGGACGGCATATTCCGAGAGCTTAATCCTCCCCTGGCCGTGCTGTCCAGGCGGATAGCTTCTCCTGACGATAGCGCACTTATCAGTATAGCACCGCTCCGCCTTCAAGAACAGTTTGGTGCTTTCCCTTCTACAGAGTTTACAGACCGATCCAATATACCGTGCCACGTGTTTCTCCTCCTGTTAAAGCCTGTTCCTGACTAGACCCTGCGCCGCTTCGGCGGCCTGCATCCGTTGTGCGGGATAGGCGTCACGTCCTTGATCGCAACGATCTCGAGACCCGCCGCCTGGATCGCCCGTATGGCCGATTCCCTGCCGGTGCCCGGCCCCTTCACATAGACCTCTACCTGCCGCATACCGTGCTCCATCGCCTTTTTCGCTGCCGTTTCCGCCGCCAGCTGTGAGGCGAAGGGGGTGCTCTTCCGGGACCCCTTGAACCCCTTGTTGCCGGAGCTTGACCACGTCAGGACGTTGCCCGCCGTATCGGTGATGGTAACGATCGTATTATTGAACGACGCGTGGATGTGGGCGATACCGTTCGCCACGTTCTTTCTTTCTTTACCCTTCTTTGCCATCGGATCTCCCGTGTGTGTGATAATGCCACCGGCTCAGGGGACCGCCCTGCCGGGGCACGCCGGCCCCTTACTTCTTCGCCAGGCTCTTCTTCTTGCCCCTGCCCGACATAGCGGACCTCTTCGGTCCTTTCCGCGTACGGGCGTTCGTCTTGGTCCGCTGTCCCCGCGCCGGCAGCCCCTTGCGGTGCCTGAGGCCGCGATAGCTTCCGGTATCCATCAGACGCTTGATGTTCATGGTAATGTCGCGCCGGAGGTCGCCCTCCACGACGTAGTCCCGGTCCAGGATGGCGCGGATCTTGACGATCGCGTCCTCCGTGATATCCTTGGTCTTGGTGGCCGGATCGATTCCCGCCTCCGTGAGGATCCTGCGGGCGGTCGTCGGCCCGATGCCGAAAATATACCTCAGCGAGATCTCAATTCTCTTATCCTTGGGTAAGTCCACACCGGCGATACGTGCCACAGTTCCTCCTGTAATGCAGATCCGAAACTAACATTCCGACATACAAACGTTCCTGCCAGTTCGAATTTCGCAATCCGAACCTCAGCAGTGCTTTCCCTATCCCTGCCGCTGCTTGTGGCGCGAGTTCTCACAGATGACGCGCACAATGCCTTTGCGGCGAATGACCCTGCATTTCGTGCAGATCTTTTTTACTGAAGAGCGTACTTTCATTGATCTATCCTGTTCCCTTCCGGATCATGTTCACGGTCCGCCGCGAACGCCACCGTCACTATTTGAATCGATAGGTTATTCTTCCCCGGGTCAGGTCATAGGGTGATAATTCCACCGTCACTTTGTCCCCCGGGAGTATCTTGATGAAATGCATCCGCATCTTGCCGGAGATGTGGGCCAGGATCTTATGGCCGTTCTCCATCTCCACGCGAAACATGGCATTCGGAAGCGTCTCGAGCACCGTGCCCTGCACTTCTATGGAATCTTCCTTTGCCATCATCCTCCAATGACTAAAATACTTCGTCCTACCGTATCGTCAAAACCTTCGGGCCGTCGTCCAGCACGGCGATCGTGTGCTCAAAATGCGCGGAGAGACTTCCATCCGCCGTTACCGCAGTCCATTGATCTTCCTGTACGACCGTCCTGCTTCCCCCGGCGTTCACCATCGGTTCAATGGCAAGCACCATGCCGCTTTGGATCCGCGGGCCCCGCCCGCGTTCACCGAAATTGGGAACCTGCGGGTCCTCGTGAAGACTCCTTCCGATGCCGTGGCCGACGAATTCGCGGACTACCGAGAAGCCATTCTTCTCAACATGGCGCTGGATCGCCGAGGAAATATCGAACAGACGGTTGCCCGGCTTTGCTTCCGCGATCCCGAGGGCCAGTGCTTCTTCCGTCACCCTTGTCAGGCGTTCGGCTTCGGGCCTGACGGCGCCGACCGGAACCGTCACCGCCGCATCACCGTAGAACCCGTCAACAAGCGCCCCCACGTCAATGCTTAAGAGGTCACCCGCCTTGAGAACAATGTCCTTCGACGGTATCCCATGGATCACCTGCTCGTTGACCGACGTGCATACGGTCCGCGGATACCCCCGGTATCCTTTGAACGCCGGCTTTGCCCCTGCAGCGCGGATGAACTGTTCTGCGAACTCATCCAGCGCCAGTGTGCTGATGCCCGGTCTTACCAGCTGCCGAATTTCCCTAAGGACATCGGCTACGACCAATCCGGCCTTCCGGATCTTCTCGATCTCCTGAAGGGATTTGAGAATGACCATGCCGCTATCGGTCCTTACCGTCTCCCCTTGATGGAAACGCCCTTCAAGAACCCGCCATAGTGCCGCTGGATGAGATGCGACTCGACCTGGGACACGGTATCAAGTGCAACGCCGATCACGATCAGGAGCGAGGTCCCTCCAAAATAGAACGGCACGTTGAATGCCTTGTAAAAGATATCCGGCAGCACGCACACGGCCGCCAGGTAGAGCGCTCCGCCCAGCGTGATCCGGGTCAACACACGGTAGAGATAATCCGAGGTCTTTTTACCCGGACGGATGCCGGGGATGAACCCGCCGTACTTCTTCAGGTTGTCCGCAATATCCACCGGGTTGAATACGATCGCCGTATAGAAATAGGCGAAGAAAATGATCATCGTCACATAGACTGTCGTGTACAGGATCTTCCCGGGAGCAAGCTGCTGGGCGATCGCCTGGATCCAGCCTACCTGGGTGAACCCTGCGATCGTCGCGGGGAACAGCAGGATGGAGGACGCGAAGATCGGCGGGATCACGCCGGCCGAATTGATCTTGAGCGGCAGGTGCGTGCTCTGGCCCTTGTAGATTTTGCGGCCGACCATGCGCTGGGCATACTGGACCGGGATCTTGCGCTGTCCGCGCTCCATGATGATGATGGCCGCAATGACCGCAACGATGAGGCCGATGATGACCGCCACCATGTAGTACGGAAGCTCGCCGGAGCGCATCAGCCCGAGCGTGTTCCACACCGCGCTCGGGAGGCCCGCGACGATGCCGGCGAAGATGATGAGCGAGATGCCGTTCCCGATGCCGCGCTCCGTGATCTGCTCGCCGAGCCACATGATGAACGTGGTGCCGGCCGTGAGCGTGATCATCGTCATGATGCGGAAAGGCCAGCCGGCGGAATCCACGAAAGCGCCTTCACCCATCTTCTCGATGCCGACGGCCATCCAGAACGACTGGAACGCCGCGATCAGCACCGTCCCGTAGCGTGTGTACTCGGTGATCTTCTTCCGCCCCGCTTCGCCTTCCTTGGCAAGCGCCTGGAGGCGCGGGATCACGACCGTCAGCAGCTGGAGAACGATGGACGCCGTGATATACGGCATGATCCCCAGGGCAAAGATCGTTACCTTCGAGAGCGCTCCGCCGGAGAACATATCGAAGAAACCCATCAGGCCGGATGCAGCCTGATGAAGGTATTGGCTGAGCGCGTCGCCGCGAATACCCGGCGTCGGGATATGGGCACCGATGCGGTACACGGCGAGCATGAGCAGGGAAAAGATGATCCTCTTTCTGAGCTCGGGGATCCTGAATATGTTCTGCAGGCCAGTGAACACGTCCTAGATCACCTCAGCCTTGCCGCCGGCTGCCTGGATCTTGTCCATGGCGCTCTTGCTGAACTTGTGGGCGCGTACGATAATCCCCGACTTGAGCTCACCGACACCAAGGATCTTGATACCGTCCTTCGGGTTCCTCACCAGCCCCTGTTCCATCATCGTTTCAGGAGTGATCGTACCGCTCAGGGCAGCCAGGTCGCGCAGGTTCACGACAGCATATTCCTTGCGGAAGATGTTGGTGAAGCCGCGTTTGGGAAGACGGCGCTGGAGCGGCATCTGCCCGCCCTCGAAGCCGGGACCCTTGACGCCTCCGGAACGGGCCTTCTGACCCTTGTGGCCCTTGCCCGCGGTCTTGCCGCTGCCCGATCCGGGACCCCTGCCGACCCGCTTCGATTTTTTTCGTGACCCTTGAGAGGGTTTGAGCTCTTCTAATCTCATAGTAGTGATCCGACCTGTCCAATAGGGATGGGGAAGACGTTATGCGTTATCAACCTGCACGAGGTGGCTGATCTTGTTGATCATGCCGCGGATCTCCGGCGTGTCCGGCCGG
>JAAXXJ010000538.1 GCA_013334545.1 Nitrospirota bacterium
TGATGCCAAAATTCTATCATCTATCTCCGTAAATATCCAGAATTTTATGCGAATAGTACCCGTGCTCGCCCTGTTTTTCAGCACTTCCTTCCTTGACCGTGCATCAGGTCTCTGGTATAGTTCTTCCTATTGAAGTTCCCTGCGGCAGGCTGCAGGGAATCTTCGATCCTCAAGGTAGTATTAGTTGTTCTAGTCGCTTGCTAATCCCGCAGCAAGCTGCGGGGAATGCGCTTGCTCCTGGATTCACTGTTCATCTTTTTTTCGTTCTCATGTAAAAGGAGGAAACCATGGTCCCTGTAATCCGTTTTTCGCTTCTCCTGCTTTCCCTGTTTCTTGTCACTGCCCCGGTTTTTGCCCAGGAATCCAAGACCGTCACTGCCGAGGGCGTGGCAGTGGTCCAGGGCAACAATGTGGACATCGCCCGCGACGCGGCCATCCAGGACGCACAGACGCGCGCCGTTGAGCAGGCCATCGGGACCCTCATCGATTCCCAGACCCAGGTGGAGAACTACCAGGTCATCAGCGACAAGATCCTCTCCCAGATCAAGGGCTATATCAAGAAGTACAACATCGTGCGTGAGAACAGGGAGGACAACCTCCTGCGCGTCACCATCACCGCGGAGGTCTCCCTCGGCCAGCTGAGCGACGACCTGTCAGCCATCGGCATGCTGCTCGGCCAGATGCACAAGCCGCGCACCATGATCCTCGTGGCCGAGCAGAACATCGGGCAGGAGTGGTACGCCTGGTGGTGGTGGAGCCCCGGCACCGTGCATGCCTCACAGAGCGATATGGGCATCATCGACAACACGCTGATGGACAAGTTCAACGAGAAGGGCTTCGAGATGATCGATCACCAGGCGGCGTCGCAGGAGATCAAGGTCACCCAGGCCTACAATGTCCAGGACCTTTCCGCCCAGCAGGCGAAGACGCTGGGCAGCCAGGCGAACGCCGAGGTGGTGATCACGGGCAAGGGCCTTGCGAAACTCTACGGGAACGTCGGCGGCGGGCTGAAGTCGGTCCAGGCGGACCTTTCCCTCCGGGCAGTGCGCACCGATACGGGCCAGGTGCTCGCCACGGCCACGACCCACGCGGCTGCAGTGCATATCAGCGAGATCACGGCCGGTAACGACGCCCTCAAGAAAGCGGCAACAGAGGCTGCAGACCAGCTCACGACCAAGATCCTCGCCCAGTACGCCAAGGAATCGGGCGGCACGCGGTCCATCAACATCACCATCAATGGTCTGAACAAGACCCAGTTCGTCAAGTTCAAGGACGTGCTCCGGAACCAGGTCCGCGGCATCAAGGCCGTGAACGAGCGGAGCTTCCAGAACGGCGTCGCCAAGATGTCGGTGGACTCGAGGAGCAGCGCCCAGATCGTCTCCGACGAGCTGTCGCTCAAGGACTTCGGCACCTTCACCGTGGAGGTCGTCAGTTCAACGGCGAACTCGCTGGAACTCAGGGTCGTGCCGAAATACTAATCAGAGCATAATATAGTTGACATTTTATGCGGTTGTGGTATTATGCGGGCATGAAGATACGAGATGCTCGCTCCCTTTCCTCTGAAGCACAAGAGGACATCCGCCGCAAGG
>JAAXXJ010000539.1 GCA_013334545.1 Nitrospirota bacterium
GGTCCTTCACCGCCTTCGCGATCGACTTGCCGCGGGCCTTGCGCTCCTGCTGCTTGAACCAATCCGTTTTGGCGTCCAGGTGCTCCTGCTCCCGTCCCAGCTTGAGGAAGCTTTCGTAGCGGCCGGGGTCCAGTTCCCCTTCTTCGACGGCCGCCCGGACCGCGCAGCCGGGCTCGACCCGGTGCGTGCAGTCCGAGAAGGCGCAGGCCGCAGCAAGCGCTTCGATGTCGCCGAAGGCCCGCCCGATCCCCTGGCCCGCGTCCCAAAGCCCCAGCTCGCGCATTCCGGGCGTGTCGATCACGATGCCGCCCGAGGGGAGCACGAACAGCTCGCGATGGCTCGTGGTGTGGCGGCCTTTGGAGTCCGCTTCCCGGACCTCGGCCGTCCTGAGCAGTTCCCGGCCCGCCAGGCGGTTGATGATCGACGACTTGCCCACTCCCGACGATCCGATGAAGCAGGCCGTTACGCCCCTGGCCAGGAGGATGCCGAGCCGGTCCATGCCGCTGCCGGTGCGGCTGCTCACCGCGAGCACCTCGGCGCCTTCGGCGCGGTCAGACGCCGACCGCGCTGACGCATCCGGGTCCGGAACGAGGTCGCTCTTGGACAGAAGCACCACGGGACGGGCAGTGGTTCCGGCCGCAACAGCGAGATACCGCTCCAGCCGGTTCAGGTTGAAGTCGTGGTCCAGTCCGATCACGACAAAGATGATGTCCACGTTCGCGGCAATGGCCTGGCCTTCGAGCTTCCTTCCGGCGGACTTCCGTGCCAGGACGCTCGTCCTCGGCAGGACCGCGTGGATCACGGCCAGCCCTCCCTGATCGAGGACCGCCGCCGCAACCCAGTCGCCCACAACGGGATAGTCCAGCCGCTCATCGGCATGGAACATCAGCCTTCCCGTCACTTCCGCAGGCATCTCGCCCCGGGAGGCCGCAACGCGGTACATCCCCCGGTGTTCGGCGATCACCCGCGCCGGGACAAGCCCCTCCTGCCGGAAAGGAGCCATGGCCTGCTCAAATGACGATCTCCAGCCAAGATGCTCCAGCGACGCCCGAGGATCGGATGTGTCTTTGCGGATAGTCATCTTACTTTGAGAATAGCCAGATTGCGCCGGGGAGTCCATGGGGTGGTAAGGAGATTGGCGGGAGACAGAAGCACGTTTCTAACTGCGAGACGCGGCGATATTTGTTTACCGGGGAAAGGGCACAGGGTAAACCGAAAGACGTTGCCTGAAGATTCCGCCAGGTCGAGGCCAAACAGGAGAGACCTAAGAGCCGGATCCCTCTGACCGCCGGATTGGAGCAGATACCGGCCTTGTTCCAGGCAAGCCGGCAGAACCACCGGGTATTGATCCCGCGGTAGAAGGTGTAGCTCCCCGGGCCCGCTCCCGGTTCCACCCGGATAACGACATACAGGAAAGCGTTCTTATACTCCAATGAGCGGATCGGCGCGGTCTGCATGATCACTATCCTTTCGCTGTGCTGCGGCACGGTCGGGTCCTGCCTCGTCAGATCAGACGACTGAAACGTATCATATCCCAGGCTCTCTGTGCACCCTACTATAATGAATGCCGGGATGATCCGGAATCTAT
>JAAXXJ010000540.1 GCA_013334545.1 Nitrospirota bacterium
CGTTTTCGCCTTGGGCTTCGCTTTGCATTCCTCCAGGGCCTTCTTATATTTCTCCAGCTCCTGGGTCCGCTCTTCGAGCCACTGGGAGAGCTTCGTGTTGTCCAGCTTCAGGGCCTCCACTTCCTTGAGCGCCACATCGCGCTGGGTCCGGGCCTTGTTGCCGTAAACGAAACTGATGATGAGCAGGATCGTGACCACTGCCGCCAGGGAGATGAAGATCAGCTTTGACTTCTGCGCCTCGTCGATGCTGCCTCGTTCCGGTCTGCTTTCCATTATGTTTGTACTCCTCCTTTGAAATAAAAGATCAAAATCCACCACGGAGGCACTGAGGCACGGAGGAAAGCTATGGAACCACAGATAAACACAGATAGAAAGGATCGAAAACTCCAGTTCAGGTTTTCATCCGTGTTTATCCGTGGCGATAAAGTATTGCCTTTCCCTGTGTCTCCGTGTCTCCGTGGTAAATGTCTATCTCTTCAATGGTACCGCTTCACTTCGAACCGGAACAGGGTGACCGGCGTCCCGGGCGGGATACCGGCCTTCTGCATGGCGATGCCGACCTGTTCCTCCACGGTGTCCACGCCCTCGAGGTCAGGCAGGAGGAGGCCCCGCCTGCCGCCCGCCTTGACGATGACCCCGTAGCGCTTGGGGTCAAGGTCCGAGACGCTGTTCACCTGTTCGGGAGCAGTGAGCACGTCAACGGAATATTCCAGGCTCTCAAGCTCTTCGGGCCTGATCGGGCTGAACCGGGGGTCGCATGTTGCCGAACTGATGGCGTTTCGGATGACCTCGTTCGCGATGTCTCGTTCGCAGGGTTCGAACGTGCCGATGCATCCCCGGAGACCGCCCCGCACCTTGAGGGACACGAAGACGCCGGCCCTATCCTTCATTTCCAGCGTGCGGTCCTCGTCGCGCATGTTCAGGACCTTTCGCTCGCGAACATAGAGCTCGATGGTTTCCTTTGCAAGCTTGACGAGGGGATGCATCACATCTCCCGCTGCACCACGTAGTCCGCCAGCGCCATGAGCGCCTGGCGCGGGGGCGAATCCGGGAAGAGGTTGAGGGCCGCCTTGGCCTCGTCGGACAGGGTCTGGGCGACCTTGAGCGCGTCATCGACGGCCTCGTGCTTCGCCATGAGGCCCAGGGTGTAAGCAAGGTCGTTCTCGGTAACGACGTCGGCCTGCAGGATGCTTCTCATGGCTTCCTGTTCGTCCGGCTCCGCCTTGCGCATGAGGTAGATGAGGGGCAGGGTGACCTTGCCTTCGTCGAGGTCCTTGCCAAGCACCTTGCCGAGCTGATTCTGGTCCGCAGCGTAGTCCAGCGTGTCGTCGGTGATCTGGAAGGCGAGGCCCAGCTTCTTGCCGTAGGCGGTGAGGGCGTCCTCCTGGGAGAGGGGGGCCTTGCTGATGATGGCGCCGAGTCGGCAGGCCGCGGAGATGAGCACACCGGTCTTGCACTCCACGAGCCGGAAGTAGTCCGTCTCGGTCATGTCCGCGTTCTGGATCTGCATGAGCTGCAGCACCTCGCCCTCGGACATGGTGGTGGTCGTTTCGGACAGGACGTCCATGACCCGCTGGTTATGAAG
>JAAXXJ010000251.1 GCA_013334545.1 Nitrospirota bacterium
TGCCGCCCTTCCAGATGGACTGATGGGTGTGCATGCCCGAGCCGTTGTCACCGAAGAGCGGCTTGGGCATAAACGTGACGGACTTGTTGTGGCGCTTGGCCACGTTCTTGATGATGTACTTGTAATACATGACCTGGTCGGCGCACTTGACGAGGGGACTGAACCGGATGTCGATCTCGGCCTGGCCCGCGGTCGCCACTTCATGGTGCTGGCGCTCGACGTAGATGCCGACCTTCTGCATCTCCATGACCATCTCGGAGCGGATGTCCTCCTGCGAGTCGATGGGCGGCACCGGGAAATAACCTTCCTTGTGGCGCGGCTTGTAGCCGAGGTTCGGCTTTTCATCCTTGCCGCTGTTCCAAATGCCTTCCGAGCTGTCGATGTGATAGTAGCCTTCATGGGAGTTCTGGTCGAACCGGACGTCGTCGAAGATGAAGAACTCAGGCTCCGGGCCCATGTAACACGTGTCGCCAATGCCCGTGGACTTGAGGTAAGCTTCGGCCTTCTGTGCGATGTACCGCGGGTCGCGGGAATAACGTTCCTTGGTGATCGGATCAACGATGTTACAGATCAGCGACAGGGTTGCGAACTGGGTGAAGGGGTCCATCACCGCCGTGGTCGGATCGGGCACCACGAGCATGTCGCTCGTGTGGATGGACTGCCAGCCGCGGATGCTGGAGCCGTCGAAACCGAGCCCATCCTCGAATATCCCTTCGGTCAGTTCGTCCACGGGCACGGAGAAGTGCTGCCACAGTCCCGGAAAATCCATGAACTTGAAATCCACCATCAGCGCCTTGCTCTCTTTTGCCAGCTTCAATACATCTTTCGGTGTCATTGTTGCCTCCATTCACATAAAATAAAGAAGTCAGGAGTCAGGGGCCAGGAGTCAGGAGGATTCAGCATGTGTTCTGACTTCTGTATTCTGGCTTCTGTATTCTGTCTTAAACCTATATCGCTGCTTCTCCTCGCTCGCCGGTCCGGATCCGGACCACTTCCTCCACCGGGATGACGAAGATCTTCCCGTCGCCGATACGGCCGGTCTTTGCCGCCGTCTCGATGGTCTCGATGATCTTCGCGACAAGGTTGTCAGCAGCGATGATCTCGAGCTTCACCTTGGGAAGGAAATCCACCACATATTCAGCACCACGATACAGTTCGGTGTGACCTTTTTGCCTGCCGAAGCCTTTTACCTCGGTCACTGTTATCCCCTGGACACCTATGGCGTTCAGGGCGTCTTTGACCTCGTCGAGCTTGAACGGTTTGATGATCGCTTCGATCTTCTTCATACATAGCCTCCGATGGCTAATTATATAGCAAATCCGGTGCTAAAGTGTAGACGTTTATATTTCAACGGGTTGGTCCAGAGTAAACACGAATCGGCTGCCTAATAAATAGGCAGCCGATTATTAAGTGGGCATTGCCGGATATACGGGATCTATTTCCTGCTCTTCTTGGTCTTCTCTTCCCGTTCGATGCGGGCGCCCTCTTCCAGGAACTTGAAGGAGATCTCTTTTTCGATGTCCTCCTTGATGGCGTCCATGGAAATGAAGTCGCCCTGCTGAAGCTCATGGACCTTGGTCTTTACCTCTCGGTACGTAGGGTCGAGATTATAGACCTTGTGAAACTCCTCGAGAGCGGAAGCGTTGTTCCCAACGCCCTGGAAGGCAAGCCCCAGGTCGTAGTGCATGCCGAGCCGCTCCTCGCTTGCCTCGCCGAAACTGTACGAATACCCCAGAGCGTTCTGGATTTCCGTGATCGCGGTCTCTAAGTCGCCTTTTTCGAGATAGCAAAGGCCGAGCATGTAGCGGCTCTGAATGAATTTGGTCTCGCCCTCGTTGGTCATATTGAACTCGGAGACAGCGTCGTCGAGAAGGCCCATTTCCCGGTAAGCGACTCCCAGGTTGTAGTGGGTGTCCTCGTCCTCCTTCTTCTCGTGGGCCTCCACGCCCGCCTTGAATTCCTCGAAGATCTCATCGAGGCTCTGCTCGTGGGCCGTTGCCGACGTTTTTTGTGCCGGCGACGCGCTCAACTCGTCCCGGAGCTCGGCGGCAAGATCGAAGAAATCACGGGAACCATCGGACTCTACAGGCTCCGGCGCGGGGGCCGTCTCCTTGGATGACGGCCGTGTGCCAGTTCCTCTAAGCTCACTATCAATGTCGGCGAACGATTCCTCAGAATCCGCAGCGGAGTCCCGTGCAACAGCCGGCGCGGCGGGTGCCGGGGCCTCCGTATCGATGTCTGCAAAGGATTCTTCTGGTTCTTCTCTTCGCGGAGGAGGGACCGGTACCGCCGCCTTTGCAGGCGCTTGAGCGGCAGGGGCGGCCTGCTCCCCTTTCCGCATCTTGGTGATCTCCTGCATGAGCGCCCGTACAGACTGTGCATCGCTCGGCGACACGGCCTCCTCGGACGCTGCGGGCCCGGACTCGACCATGCTCTCCAGGCCCTCGACGGCCTCGGCAAGGCGAGAGAACTCCTCGTGTTCTTCCTTTTCCCGGGTGATCTCAACGATCCGCTCCATGGCCCGCCGTTCGCCCGGCTTCAGGTCAAGGATCTTCTCATAGTACTTCCGGGCCTCGTCAAACAGCCCCTGCTGGTTGTAAAACTCCGCTTCGGCCCAGAGCTCGGCGATGTCTGCTTCAGTGGACGGCTCCTGCACCGGTGCGGAATGCTCGAAGGTCTGCACTTCCTTTGCAGCAGGCGGCTGATAGGCCCTGCCCGAACGCTCTCTCTGCGGCGGCGCCTCTCCCTCCGTCTCTTCGACGAGCATCCCTTCACCGAAGGATATCTCCGCGGCCTCTTCGGGAGCCTCGGCCGCCTTCAGCCGCCTGGGTGCGGCTGGATGCTCCTCATCGGGGATTTGGAGCTCTTCGATGTCCTCATCGGCTGGCGTTTGCAGCTCAAGGCCTTCCATGCCGGGAATGGCGAGTTCGGGAACCTCGTCGATGGTCTCAATGGCCTCGGGCTCCTCGATGGTCTCAATGGCCTCGGGCACTTCAGGCTCCGCCTCGGCCCCGGCCATGCCGAGCTTGGCCATGATCTGCGGGTTGCCGGGAGCCAGTTCGAGTGCGGACCGCAGTACGGACTGGCTCTCATCGTTCCGGCCATTTTTTTCATAGAGTTCGGCGAGCATGAGGGCCTGGACCACGGCCTTCATCGTGTTCTGCTGATCGCGGTACAGGTCAAGCAGGCGGGCACGGACCTTCGGATCCTCGGGATATTTCCGGACGATCCCTTCGAGCTGCTCGACGGCCTTTGCGCCGAGGCCGTACTTGATGAGCACATCCACTTCGGTGAGCGCCTCGATCACGGCAGGATCGGCGTCCTCCTCCCGGGCTTTCCTGAACGGCGGTGCAGCGGCGGGAACAGGCATTTCCGGAATGGCCAGTTCTGCAACGGCCGCGGACGGCTCCTCCATGAACGCTGCGGCGGCGGGAGCGACAGGCTCGCCCGGCGCAACACCGGAGAACCTTTCGAGCCTTTCCTTCACCTCATTCAGGTCCGGGTCAAGCAGGCTCGCCCGGCCAAGCACTTCGCGTGCATCATCGCGGCTGCCCCGCTCAGTGAGAGCGTCCGCCGCCAATACGAGCTCACGGGCGCCGTCCGTGGCGCGGCCGAGCTTCGAAAAAAGCTCCGCAAGAGCGACAGCGCCCGCCACGGGGTCGTGCGTGACCGCAATGAACTCCTTTAGGATGCCGGCCGCCCCCTCCAAGTCCATGCTCTCTGCCCTGTGTTCGGCGAGGATGACCGCCTCTCTCAGGGCCTTGTCGAAGTCCTGCCGGGCGAGATAGATCTGGTAGAGCTTTTCGTGGAGGTCTTGGCGCGATGGATCGAGCAACAGGAGCTTCTTGTAGATCTCGTCCGCATCATCGGCACGGCCGGCCTTCGTGAGCGCCTCCAGATAAAGGTTGATCAGGTCCTGATTACCGGGATCGCTCTCAAAAGCGGGTTTGAGCGCCTTGCAAGCCTCGGCGAACTTCCCCTCCTTGAAGTAGACGATGCCTGCCTTGTGGTAAACTTCCTTGTTGTCCGGCTCGACCGCCAGGACCTTCTCGAAGATCTGGCGGGCATCCTGGAACGCATCCTTGGAAATGTGCTGGTCGGCGGCATCGAGGAAGGCCTTGACGGCCTCCTGCTGCATGCCCTCCTTGAGGTACATCTCGGCCAGCTTCATGCGGAACGCGATGTTCGTGGGATTGAGGTCGGCCATCTTCTGGTAGATGCCGAGGGCCCGGGGCATGTCGTTCTTCTTTTTGTAATGATCGGCGACCTTCTTATAGCTCTCGAGGGCGTTCCCGGTGAGACCCTTGTCGGCGTTCATATCGCCAAGGGCGAGATGGACTTCGATCTTTTCGGGATCGATATTGAGGACCTTTTTGTAAAGCGCGATGGCCTTGGAGGTGAAGCCATCCTCGGCTAGGATATCAGCGGCGCGCTTGTAGGCGTCCACAGCTTCAGCTTTGGCATTCTTCTTAAGGCACAGATCGCCGATGGTATTGAAGATATTCGCGTCATTCGGCGTTTCTTTGACGAGCTTCCGCCATTCGGCAATGGCCTTGTCGAACTGGCCTTTGCCCGCAAATTTCTGCGCCTCTTTGATGACGGAATTCCTGTCGATGGCCATAGCATTTTAAAATACCACATTTATCCGGAAAGTGTCAACACAGTTTCACGCCCCGAGGCCATCTTTCCCTTGATTTTTCAAGGTAATCATGGTAAACATGCCAACAATGGCAATTCGAGAGATAAAAAAGTACCCGGACCCGGTCCTGAGGAGAAAAACAGCCTCCGTCGGGACCATTGACGAGGACATTTGCCGCCTGATTGACGATATGGTGGAGACCATGCA
>JAAXXJ010000252.1 GCA_013334545.1 Nitrospirota bacterium
TGAGCAGGGTTCTGATTTGTGTCATGGTCGTGGGGGTTTTTCCGGTCGTTGTTAAAGCACCACCTGAAGGATTGCCAGCCGGACCGGAAGGCATCTTTCAGCGCCTCCGCCGCTCGCCGCTCGTCGCCTCCGCTCAGCTCGAAGAGTTCGGCAAGCATCCGCCGTGCGGCCTCCTGATTCCGGTAGTTTCCGCCCTTCTTTGTCCGGCACCATTCAGCCCAGGGGCCGGCGATGAACTCGGGGGTGAAGCCGGGCGGGGGCTCCTGTGCGTCGTCATCAACAAGAGGGGGAGCGCCACGGCGAGTATGTTTCTTTGCTCTCCTGTTCTCTTGAGGAACGCTCCTCGATCTGTCCGCCTTCTGTCCGTCATCTACCTGGCTTCTGTTCGGCTCGCTGCGTAAGTCTTTATTATCGATGAACTTAATCTGTTCATTATCTGCCTTCGTGCCGTCCGCGATCTGTATCGTGATCTGCCCGCGCTGGTTCTGCTTTTCCTCCGTTGACTCAGGGTAGTCTATCCTCAAGCTGAGCTCGTCAAGGAAACGCGCCACTTTTCCCCGACTCCATCCCCACCGCGCCGCCATGCCGGCGACCGTCACGCTCTCACCGCGGTCATAATCGAGCTGCAGCGAGAAAACAGCTTCGATGCGGCTGAAAGCACGGCCGCGGGGGAGGTCGGCCGCCAGCGCCTTCGAGATGGGGACCCAAACGCCTTTCATGGCAGGATCGTGAGTTCTGTTCGTGGGTTGGCGCGGTCGATCTTGTAGGGTTCGAACACCGGTATCAGGCTGTCCGCATCATCATCCGGCAGCAGTTCGGCTTTCACCAGGCAATCAAAAAGGTTCTGACAGATGTTGATGTAGTCGAACCGCCGCGCGTTGCCCCGGTAGATCCGGACCAGCAAGCGCACCGGCTTGTCCTTCAGCGCGAACTCTTTCAGCCAGGCGGCTGTGAACGCCGGGTTCCGGTGCAGCTGGCCGATCAGCTCAGCCTCATGCCGCTGCGCAGCCCGGGACTTCACCACGGAGAGCTTGAGCTTGCCGCCCTTCCTGCGGATGAGCGGGAGGCGGCTATTCTTCGAGCTGTAGAGTTCGCCGGGGATCACGAAGGTGATGTGCTCAGTCATGTTCAACCAGACGAATGATTTTTCCGGTATCGGGGGCAGGCTGGTCCCGGTCAACCTCTTCATATTCGGCATCCTGGGCAAAGCCCATCGCCTCCTGCATCTCTTCGATGGTCATCCCGCGCGAACTGACCATCTCGCCGGTGTCGAGACGGACTACGGTAACCGTACGGGTTTCATAGTCCCTGAGCTCCTCGCAGTCGACCTCACGCAGCTCGTAGCCCTGCTTGAGGATTTGTGCGATCCTGCGGGCATCGGCGCCCTTGCCATCGATGCGGGCCTTGTAATCGGCCATCACGGACTTTTTCTGCTCCTCGAGCTCGTTGATTTCGAGCGTGAGCGTTGACATGTCGGTGCCGTGCCCAATACGCTCTGCATCGGTGAGCTGACACTCCAGAATTTTGGTGACTTTCTGCTTTTTCATGTGTGGGGGTGTTGAGGGTTAAAAGGGGAGGTCATCTTTTTCCTCTCCGGCTGCCTGCGACTGCGGTACGAACGGTGCATTGAGCGAGCCGCCCAGGTGCGCGTTTGCCCGGTCGATCAGACCGCTGCACTGCTCGCGCGACATGCCCTGCTGGATCAGCCAATCAACATACTGGCGGTCGTGGTCGCTGAATCCTTCGCGCTTCACCAGGTCGGTCAGGTACTCGACCTGCTTGCCGGAAGCGCGTCCGCCATTGCCACTGCTGTAGCCGTTGTTCTGCCCGCCCTGGGGTGCCCGCTGTTGCTGTTGCGCCTGCTGCTGGGGCGGCGGCTGGTAGCCGGGTGTCATAGGTGGGGTCGGCATCGGGGGCAGGGAGGTGCTGTGGCCATTCGAATGGTTGTAGCGCTCTTGCGGGTCGGGTGTGTTCGCGTCCGGGTCGGGAGTTTCGGCTGTGGGGATCATGAAGATTTGCAGGAGCGCGGTCTTGTGGCTCATGGTCATGGCCTTGTTCGCGGCCTTGTCCGCCGTGTCCATTGCTTGCCCCATCGTTTCAGAGTGGACATGGCTGCCGTCAATCGCCCAGAAGGTCCAGCGGATGCGAAGGGCGAATTCGATCAGCTTGCCGCCGGACTTCGAAAGCCATTCGTTGCGCTGGGTCTCGAGGATTTCGGAGGTCGTGAAAATCCCGTGCTTCACCATCAGGTCATGAAGGTTGTTGTAGATCGTGTCAATACCTCGGAACTGGTAGCCCTGTTCCTTGTTCTTCTGCGACTTCGCTATGGCCGGCGTGTCTGCCATAAGCGCCGCGATGCGGCCGAAGATGAGCGGAGTGTCCGCTGTTGCTGTTTGTGTCATGGTCGTGCTTTTGGGGGTTAGAGTACGATGCTGTTCGTGCCGTCGCCCTGGTCGACGATGGCCGGTGTTTCGGGAGTAACCGCATTGCGGATTGACGCCAGGATTTCCGATCGGAAGAACCAGAGCCGGGAACCCTGCTTGTGATGGGGGATCGTGCTTTGCGCGACACGGTTGTAGACCGTCGAGACGGCGACCGGCTTGCCCTCGAGTTCCGACAGAAACGAGGCGCAAGCATCGGCTTTCATGGGCATTTCGTCAGTGGTCGCGGTTTTGGTGACCAACTGCCCCTCGATGCGGGCAAGCTGGGCCTGCAGGTCGGCGACCATTGCCGGGACCTGCTCAAGCGTGGGGGTTTTGCTATCCATTTTTTTTTGTATCTTGTTGTTATCTGTATGTAAATAAATGTTCCTATTTTTATCTATAAGTTACTATTTATTACTATTCTTGGCAAGAAATATATGATGCGGGGGCATTATGGGCATGGCAACGGGTGACCCGGCAGCCGGGAAGCGGCTGGAGGAAGAGTTAATAAGGGTTTATGGGTCAAAAAAGGCGGCTGCTGACGCCATGGGAATGAAGGATGGCTCGTATTGGACTACCTATGTCAAGGGCCGTAATTCGATCGGCGGCATCCTGCAAAAACGGTTAATCGAAGCTGGACTGGATGTTCAGTATATCCTGACTGGAATAGCCAAGACAGCAAGTGCCGAGGCTGACGCCTGTGTACTAGAGATCGAGCGCCTCAAGCGCCGCATGGATCTGGTTACTGACGACTTGAAAGAGATCTCCAGGGCTATGGATAAGCTCGCACGACTGCATTCATGATGGCATTTTGCAGCTGGACGATTTGTCCGGCTCGCGTAAGTGCATCGCTTTCCTGTTCAAGAAGCTCGGCGCTTGAGCGTTGTGCGTTTCCAATTGTATCGATGGCGGCGATCAGGTCGCCTTTTTTTTGCGGGTGCTGTGAAATGTAGAATTCAATGGCCTCCGAGAGGATTAGCTCGGCATTTTGAATGTCCATGGTGGGGGATCATGGGTTTCTATACTTTCTACATGTCAATGTTACTATTTTTTTCTTGATTTTCCTTTTTCGTGCCGACAATTTTTTTCCGCTCAATCGCTTCTCTTTTCTTTTTGTCAACCACGTGAGCATAGATCATGGTAGATGAGATGCTTTTGTGTCCGAGCAGTTCCTGAGTCGTTTTAAGGTTCACATCATTGGCGATCAGCTGCGTTCCGCAGGTGTGTCGCGATTTGTGGTAGGTGATCTTCTTCGTAATCCCGGCGCGCTCGATCCAGCGCGTAAGGGTCCCGTCATATGCCCGCTGATGAACACCTCTGAAAAGCCGTCCTTTTCGGGGCAATCCGAGGTATTGGTGAAGCTCCCAGGTAATGGGAATAGTCAGCAGGGTCTTGGTCTTTTTTTGTGTAATGCGGAGTTCTGGGCCGTCAGCGGTAATCGTAAAATTCTCTCCTTCCAGTTTCTCTGCGTCGCATCTTCTCAGACCGGTCTCACACGATAACAAGAAGGCTTTTTTCAGATCTTCGCTCTCGCATTCAGTTTCAATCAGCGCGTTGATCTCTTCAGCCTCGAGATACACGATTTCTCCTTGTGTCAATCTGATCCGTTCGACATTTTTCAATGGATCGTTGATTAACAACCCTTCTTCATGGGCATTTTTGAGGACCTGCAGCAGTTTTGAGTAGTACGCTGCAGCTGCATTGTTTGCATAGCGTTTGAGCAGTTTTGCCCGAAATTCATTCAGCACTTTTGGGGTCATGCTTTGCATGGTCACTTCCATCCCGTAATACTCCTGAACCAGAGCAAGGCTTCGTGTATACAGGCGTTTGTTCGTCAGCGCCTTTTTGGCAATCTCCCTGAAGTAAGGTGCTAACGGTGTTTGTTGCTCATGGATGAGGAACCCGTAGTCTTGCGCCTGCAGGCGTAACTGGATTTTCGCCTGGATAGATTGGGCCAGCGCCATGGACGCTTTTGTCGCTGCCCTCTCTTGGGCGGATCGTGGTTTGGCAATGACGGATATGCCGAGAGCGTGTTTTCGAGTCATCCTTCCGGAGACCGGGTGAGGAGCCGGTGGGTAGATGTCGAGGTAGAGCGCCTGCCTTCCATTGGCGGCAGGCCGTTTCCGAAGCGTTGCTTTCATGTTCCTGGTCGTTTTCTTGCGGATCAAATACGGAACAAAACTCAACGAAGTGATCAGAACCGCCGAGAAGTGTTTGATCACCAATTCGTCCCTTCGACCAGTATTTTAACAAAATATTTCTATTTATTACTATCTATTTATTTCTATTATTCTTGGATCATTATAAAAAATATATCTTTAGAGTACTTAGAGTCAAGGGCGCAATTGACTTCCCGGGCACTTGCCCTCAACAAAGAATGAACGGATTTCACTATGACTGAACGTGCGGAT
>JAAXXJ010000541.1 GCA_013334545.1 Nitrospirota bacterium
GGTCACGATCGCCCAGATATCGGATGTCCATCTCGGCCTCGTCGTGCGCTGCGACCGGCTGGTTGCTATGCTCGAGGCGGTGAAAGCGGCCAACCCGGACATCTTCGTCGTTACCGGCGACCTTGTGGACGCTCAGATAAACCACTTGCCGGGCCTGCGCGAACTTATACAGGAGGTGCCTGCGCGGTACGGCAAGTTCGCCATTACCGGGAACCACGAGTACTACGCCGGCCTTGACAAGGCGATCGAGTTCATCCAGCACTCGGGGCTTACCATGTTGCGGGGCGAGTCAAGGGACCTGGGCATCATCCAGATCGCCGGCGTTGACGACCGTGCAGCCGTCCAGACAAAGACAGGGACGCCTGCGCCTGACCGCGTTGCTTTGGCAAATACCGACCGGTCCAAGAAGTTCGTGCTCTTCCTGAAGCACCAGCCTCATCCGGACCCCGATGCCATTGGCAAGTACGACCTCATGCTCTCCGGTCACACACATAAAGGCCAGATATGGCCTTTTAGTTACTTCAGTCAGCGCGCCCATCCGCTCCACGCGGGACGGTATGACGTGGGCAAGGGATCGGTCGTCTACACCAGCCGCGGCACCGGCACCTGGGGCCCGCCCATTCGCTTCCTCGCCCCGCCGGAAGTAACGGTCATCGAGCTGGTGAGGAAAAAACAGGCCTGAGCCACCGCCCTCTGCCGGAGAGGGATTGCATCCAGGAGCGAGCGATGAGAATGAGATAAAGATCCTTGAGGATCGAAGATTCCCTGCAGCTTGCTGCAGGGAGCATCAATGAGAGCGGTGGCCGTCCTCGTAAGAGGACGGAGCTCACGATTACGCCTGCTCCTGCGATCCGGCCATCAGCATGCCCCTAAATTACCCCTTGCGTCCCGGGACCGAGATATGCAATACTTTGCATGCACGAGCGGATAACCTTGTCCCCTGTTCGCACTGCCTGAACCCGTGCACCGCAAAGTGATGTTTTTTTCTCGACCAACCGGATCTCCGGACAGGTGAACCTGTAATGACCAAGGCAACAATATTGCTGGCTCAGAATGCGCATACCCAGGGCAACAGCACCAAGCGTCATCTGGAGGGCGCGGGCTATGCAGTTGTCTGGGCAGGGTCCGGTGTGGCGGCGCTCGCCGCCGCCAAGCGGCAGGCCGTGGACCTAATCCTGATCGATGTAGAGCTTCCCGACATCGAAGGGAGCGATCTCTGCAGGCGGTTCCGAGCGCGCGAGGCCATGCAGTCCGTGCCGATCATCCTGCTCGCCGGGAATGGGTACACGCCGGTGCGGTCAGCCGTCAACAACGGCGGGCCCGATGACTTTCTTGTCAAGCCCTACAGCGAGGGCGAACTGGATGCGAGGATCGCTGTGATGCTCAGGAAGCGGACAGCAGGGAGGCAACCGGAAGCGTCGGCAGCACCAGCGCTTTTACCTCAACCGGTTACGACCGGAGGGCAGGTAAAGCAGCCGACGCCCGAACGGACCATTGTTCCTCAGCAGGAACCGGGACCTGCGCCGGCAGCGGAGCCAAAGCCTTCTGTGCTGCAGCAGGAACCGGTTACGACCGTGAAGG
>JAAXXJ010000253.1 GCA_013334545.1 Nitrospirota bacterium
ATTTCAACATGGTCGGACATCAGCGGCATTATAGATCGAGGGAACGCTAAAAGTCCAGCGGGCTCTTCGCTTCCTTCACGGTCCGCTCGGAGGGTCGCTAATAATCGCGCTCCTCACGGCGGCGTTAACGTTTCTTCTCCGCCTTCTTACCCGTCTTGCCTTAAGCCTTCTTCTTTATCTTCCTTCCCTTCGCCTCGAAGGCCTTCTTTGCCCATAAGACAAGCTCGTCGGGGTCCTCCAGCACATCAGCAGGGACTTCGTAATATCCCATGGCATAGGTCCCGAAGGGCCTGAACGGACCGGAACCTGCCGCTTCATAGTCGGCCTTGTTCGCATCATCGACCTTGAAATAGAGCGTATCGTCGGCAACGAGCCCGAAGAACACGCCCTAGTGGTACAGTCCCGCGCCGCCGAACATGCGCTTCGCCGCGACCTGACCAAAGGCCTTCAACTGGTCGATGAGGTAGTCAAGATATTCCGGGCTGACCGGCATGGGCGCGCCTCAATGGGCCTTCGCTGCGTCAGGGCCTTTTTCCTGCAGGGCGGCGAAGATCATGTCCAGCACTTCCTGCTGCTTCGCCTCGAACTTGTTCAGCACGCCGAGACAGCTTCCCATCGGGAACCGCTTGTGCAGATAGTCGGCGTCGCGTCCGGAAAAGATGATGATGCGGTTCCTGGCGATCCCCTTACTGACAGCGTAGGCCAGGACCTTGGCGCCGTCAAGCCCCGGCATCTCGAGGTCGATGAGCAGCAGGTCGAGGTCCGTGGTGATGGAGGCCAGGCAATGCACCGGATCATCGCAGGTCAGGACGGCGAGCCCCGGGAAATGAACGCGGATGTGGTCCCGGACAAGGTCCAGAAAGGAATCTTCGTCGTCGATGATCAGGAGCTTACCCATGAACGCGTCTCACCGCTGGAGCGAACGGACGAACTGCTCGGCGGTCCGACCGTTCCTGCCTCCGGATTCCAATGCCCACTGGATGGCCATTCGGTGCAGTTCACCGGCGTCCCTGGATATGCCGTAGCGCCGAGCGTAGAGGTCGACGATATCCAGATAGGTCCCTTCGGAGATGTGATAGAAGCCTAGGCGGATGCCGAACCGGTCGGCAAGCGAGACCTTTTCCTCCACCGTGTCGGAGGGCCGGATGTCGTCGTTGTCATTGTCCGAGAACCGCGTCGGGACCAGGTGCTTCCGGTTCGAGGTCGCATAGAACAGCAGGTTGTCCGGCATCTGCTCCAGCCCGCCGTCCATGACGGTCTTCATCTCCTGGTAGTCTGTCTGCTCCTCTTCGAAGGACAGGTCGTCGATGAAGATGATGAACCGGCAGGAGGGATGGGCGGCAATGATGCCGTAAAGCGCCTGGACCGTCAGGATGTCACGCTTGAGCACCTGCACCATCCGCAGACCGGTCCCGGTGAACGCCGTGAGGAGCGACTTCACAAGCGAGGACTTGCCGGTGCCGCGCTCGCCCCAGAGGAGAACATTGTTGGCCTTCGAGCCGGCCAGGAAACGCCGCGTATTGCCCAGCACCCGGTCCTTCTGGTCATCGATCCCGAGGAGCATTGCCGGTTCCAGCCGGACGGGCCTCTTGACGGGCAGGAGGCTCCTGCTTTTTCCTTCCCACTGGAACGCCTCATGGCCGGCGATATCTGCTTCGGTGGGCGCGCTGACGATATACTCGTCCAGAAGCCGGTCCAATTTGGAGAAAGCGCTCGTAATGGCGGGATGTTTGTCGAGGTCCATGGAAGTTCCCTGCTAGGCCAGTGCTTCGCCGTTGATCGTTCTGACCTGTCCTGCAGCGTCGAACACCGCGACGAGCCGTTCTCCGTTCACGAGCTCGGCACTGACGGTGTCTCCCGCTTCGGCCGCCGGGATCGGCCGGGCCCGGAAATAGGACAGCAGGGCGTTCCGGTGGTTGAAGTCATAGCGCGATGCCAAATCGGCCAATTGCCGGACAAGGCTCCTGCGGTCGAACACCAGCTGATCGTCCAGGGCGATGCCGGACAGGAGCAGGAAGAGCGTGCCCCCCTCGTAGGGGTCGCGGTAATAGCCGCTCGCCTTGCAGACCTCCGAGGCGATCAGTGAGAGCATGGTCCCGTCCGCCCGGTCGAGATCAACGGCGGGGAGGGTGAGCTCCTGCAGGCCTTCCTTCTCGCCCCAGGCCCTCAATTCGCGCGCCGACGTGAGGAGATTGGGCGGGATCTCTGTCTGTTCCTCGGCCCACGCCCATAGCCAGGTGAGCGAATTATCCGATTCGGTCCCGAGCACCTGGAACGGGAAGACAAGATTATCGCTGAACCGCGCCGTTCCGGCGTCGAGGTCAAGGTCCAGCAGGTGCTCGCCCAGGAAGGAAAAGAGGCGCGCCTGTTTTTCCAGCGATGCAAGGGCGTATCGTTCAAAATAGGGTTTCAGTGCTGTCATGAGCGGTCGCCCGCACAGGCGGGATGTGCGGGAATGGGACACTATAGCCAGATCTCCCGGAATTTGCAAGTTCGGGGGTGTGACCGAGGGATACTGAGGACACTGAAGAAGCTAAGAAAAACCTTTGACACAGATAAATGTGGATCAAAAACCTGAAGAAGCATGATCAGGCAATTGCTCTCTCATGAATCCAGGATCGAGCGCATTCCCCCGTAGCTTGCTGCGGGGTTAGCGGGCGATTAGAACAAATAGTGCTACCTTGAGGACCGAAGATTCCCTGCAGCGACTCGACTGAGCTCGCCGAAGTCTTGCTGCAGGGAGCGTCAATCTTCATAGCCTCTCTCAGCGTCTTCAGTGTCAGATATCCAAGTTCTTTATCTCGCAAAGCTGCAAAACCGGCCACGGGAGCGACGGGGCCGGGGATATGATCAGGCAGATTCCACGCGGTTCCTGCCGTTCTTCTTTGCGGTGTACATGGCAAGGTCGGCGGCGTGGAGCAACTTGTCCCGGCTGTCAAGATCGGGGTCGGGTATGCCGGCGACGCCGATGCTGACGGTGATCTTTTTGCCCGGCAAGTTGGTAAAGGAATGGTTGGCGATCGCCTTCCGCACCCGTTCCGCTGCGCGCATGCCGTTCTCCCTGGTCGTGTTCGGGCTCAGGACCACGAACTCCTCGCCGCCCCAGCGGGCGAGAGAGTCCACTTCGCGGATGGTGGACTGGATCACCTGGGCAAGCTCCCGGAGCACTATGTCGCCGTCCTGGTGGCCGAGTGTATCGTTGACCGTCTTGAAGTGGTCGATGTCGATCATGAGCAGGCTCAGGGGAAGCTGGTACCGCGAGGCACGTTTGAACTCGTTCGAGAAGATGGTCTCGAAGCGCCTCCGGTTGTACAGGCCGGTCAGCTGGTCCATGATCGCCAGGCTCTCGACGCGGGTGAGCATATCCTCGAGCTGGCGGTTCTTCTGCTTCAGCTCGTCCTGATTGGTCTTGGCACGCAGGCGCACATAGATGCGCGCGTTGAGCTCGGCATCGTCAAAGGGTTTGGGAAGATAGTCATCGGCGCCGGCTTCAAGGCCCGAGACCCTGTCGGACATCCCACCCTTGGCGGTCAGCATGATGACGGGGATGTCGCGGGTGGCGTGATCGAGCTTGAGCCAGCGGCAGACGTCGTTGCCGTCAATGTCGGGCAGGATGCGATCGAGCAGGATGAGGTCGGCGTTGACGGTCTTGGCGGCCTTGAATGCGGACATGCCGTCCTCGACGGTGGAAACGCGGTATCCGTTCCGTTCCAGGTAGTCCTTGATGATCGAGGCCTGCACCTTGTTGTCCTCGACCAGCAGTATATGCGCTTTTGGCATGCTGGTTATCCCCTCGTTGACCGAGCACCTATGCGCACGGCTTCGGTCGAGGGGAATTATGTCATAGTGAAAGGAAAAAAACAAGATTAAACCGGTCAGAGCGAAAAAAACCGTGGGCTTGCGTTCAACGTGCACTGAACTCATGCGGTCTTATTGCCACTGTGGTTCAAAAAGCCGACCGTCTGAGACGGGAGGTATGGCTAAAAGGGGAGGGCGCGTCAGTTCAGGGAAACCGACCCGTCTCCCAGGAGGATTTCGATCTCGCTGATGAGCTGGTCCGAGGGCGTCACGCGGATCTCTCTCCCCACGGAGATGAGGGACTCCTTGCGTGAGGGGTTCTGGAGGCGGAGGAAGACGGGGATGTCGCCCTTGTAGCGCAGCAGGATGTCCTTGACCTTCAGGAGGTCGTCCTGGGTGAGGCCGGTGGCGCTCAGGCGGATGTCCATCCGGGTGGTGCCCCGTTTTTTCACTTCGGCGAGGAGGTGGACCTTCGTGGCCTTGATCTTGTTGCCCTGTTCGCTCTTGTCGAACAGCCCTGCCACGATGAGCGGCGTATCGGTCAGGAGCATATGGCTTGCCGTCGCATAGAGGTCGGGAAATATGATGACCTCCACGGTCCCGGTCAGGTCCTCGAGGTTGACGATGGCCATCTTGTCGCCCCGCTTCGTGACCTTCTGTTTCAGGCCTGCGATGATGCCGCAGATGGATATCTCCTTGCCATCGGGGACGCCTTCCAGCGTCTCCGTGGTGTGCGAGGCATAGCGCTTCATGTCCGCCTGGAAGGCCGCGAGGGGATGGCCGGTGATGTAAAATCCGACGCTCTCCTTCTCGAAGGCAAGCAGCTGATGCTCCGGCCACTCTTTAATGAGGAGGGGTTCGCAGGATGCAGCCGCGGCAAAACCGTTGGCGGTAAATGCCGCATCAAAGAAGGAAAGTTGGCCGGTAGCGCGCTCACGCTGGGTCTTGGAGGCTGATTCGAGGATATGTTCGAGGGAGGCTGCCATCTGTTAGCCCGCTACGCCTCAAAGATGCTGCGTTTTGCGTCCACC
>JAAXXJ010000542.1 GCA_013334545.1 Nitrospirota bacterium
CAAAGCCGCCGATGCCGGCCTGGCAGGACGGGTGACTCGCGTGCTGCTGGCCGAGGACAACCCCATCAACCGGGAGATCATGCTGAGCCAGCTCACCGCTTTGGGGTACGCGGTAATAGAGGCCGCAAACGGCAAGGAAGCGCTTCGGAAGTACCAGACGGAGCAACACGACCTGATCCTGACGGACATCGAGATGCCGGAAATGGACGGCTACGGCCTGGCGGCGGAGATCCGGCGCCTGGAGCAGGCCGCCGGAAGCCGTATCCCGATCCTGGCCATCACCGCCAGCGACTTCGACCTGGACGAGGGCAAGGCCCGCAGCTCCGGCTTGGACGGCTACATGCTCAAGCCCCTGGACCCCAAGGTGCTGGCCAAGAAGCTCGCCGACATCTTCTGCCAATCAGCGAAACCGGAAAAATCCTGATCCCCGCAAACTACCTATACCCCTCGTCCTCCCTACCCGCTCAGCGGGAGCGGCGTCCTGCCGCGATCGCAACAAGACCGATCTGATGGAAATCGTTCCTGGAAGCCACCCCTCCACGGGCCGCACCTGATTACCGGCAGGATAACACTGCGTACCACAACCTGCTTTTTATCAGTTTGCGGTTGTGGCAAACGCGCAACACTTTTCACGTTAGTCTTGACTTTTGCGCAAAGCGCTGCTTAAATGCCAAGCATGGAACGCTATCTCGCTGAGCCCACCAGAAAAGACCTCAAGCGCAAAATGGTTATAATAACTGGACCCCGTCAGGTCGGGAAGACGTGGCTCGCCAAAGAATTGATGACGGAATTCAAAAATCCCCAATACCTGAACTACGACAATTTCGATGATGCCCGCATCATACGGTCGCAGGCCTGGCCGTTGAATTCCGATATCATCGTTTTCGACGAGATTCATAAAATGAAAGGATGGAAACGCTTTGTCAAAGGGATTTACGATACTCGCCAGGATAGACAGTCTATCCTCGTTACGGGAAGCGCAAGGCTGGAAACATTCCGCCAGGCGGGGGAGTCGCTGGCCGGACGACACTTTCACTTCCGGTTGAATCCCATCTCGGTTCGCGAGCTCAAGGGAAAAGAAAAACCCTACGAAGCGCTTGCCAGCCTCAACCGCCTCGGGGGGTTCCCGGAGCCTTTCTTGTCCGGTTCTGAGACCGAAGCCACTCGGTGGAGAAATCAGTACTATACCGATCTCGTCAGGGAAGACATCCTGGAGTTCAGCCGCATCCAGGAAGTCAAGGCGATCCGGCTCCTGCTTGAAATGCTGCGGGAAAGAGTAGGATCGCCTCTGTCCTACCGATCTTTGGCGGGCGACCTCCAGGTCTCCCCGAACACCGTTCGCAAATACGTCGAGATCCTGGAAAGCCTCTGCATCATCTTTCTCGTTCGGCCTTTCCATACAAACGTGGCGAGGGCCGTTCTGCGGGAGCCGAAGGTGTATTTCTATGACAGCGGCTATGTGCGGGGCGACGAAGGGATCAGACTTGAAAACAGTTGTGCGGTTTGCCTCTTGAAGCATGCCCACTACCTGCAGGACACCGCTGGGGAAGAAGTCTCGCTTCATTACGTCCGGA
>JAAXXJ010000543.1 GCA_013334545.1 Nitrospirota bacterium
GCCATGCTTCTTGGCGACGGCATCCACGAGGTGGGACGTCGCGATGGAGCGCGCCGCGCCACCCTTCCATCCCCGCGTCCTGCACAGGTAGTCGAGGACCAGGGCAAGGACCTGGTTCGGATTGATAGTGGTGCCGTCGGTGTCGAGGACGCCGAACCGGTCGGCGTCGCCGTCCACAGCGAGGCCGATGTCGAAGCGGCCCTTCCTGATGATGCCCGACAGGTCGGCAAGGTTCTCTTCGGACGGCTCGGGTGAGTGGCCGCCGAACAGCGGGTCCCGGTGACCGTGAAGGACCGTTACCGAGCACCCCGCATCGCGGAGCACCGTGTCGAGATAGTCCCTGCCGGTGCCGTACAGGAGGTCAACAGCGACCTTGAGCTTCGCCTTCCTGATGACCTCGAAGTCGATCTTCTTGCGGAGCTCGTCGAGATACACCTTCCGCAGGTCTGTATCCTCCAGCAGGCCCTTCTCCTTGGCATCGGCAAGCGCCAGGCTTGGGATGCTGTTCTTTTCCAGAAGGACGTTTGCCCGCGTCTCAATATCCCTGGTCGTTTCCGGGAGCGCCGGACCGCCCCAGGCAGGCGAGAACTTCAGCCCGTTGTACTCAGGGGGATTGTGGCTTGCCGTGAAATTGATGCCGCCGGCGGCCTTCCGGCGTATGATCTCGAAGGCCACGACAGGCGTGGGCACATCCCGATTGGAGAGATAGGCATGGATGCCGCAGGCTGCGAGCACCCTGGCCGCCTCAAGAGCGAAACGTTCGGACAGGAAGCGGGTGTCGTAACCGACGATCACGCCTTTGTCCTTCAGCCCCTGCGCGATGAGGTGGTCCGCGATGGCCTGCGTGACCGCCCGAACCCGCGCCATGGTGAACTCATCAGCAATGACGCCGCGCCATCCTGATGTTCCGAATTTGATCTTCATGTTCCCCATATAAATCCAGGAGCGAGCGCAATCCCCATAGCTTGTTACAGGATTAGCGAGCGAGGAGAATAACAAGCCTTTGCTTGAGGATCGAAGATCCCCTGTCTTCCGCAGGAATCTTCAACGAAAAAATATCACAAAAGTACATTGTTTGCAACTTAAATGAAAACGGCGTGCGATGTTGGTAATGATGGTCCTGCATGGTGCGCCTACAACCGGATGATCTCCGCGTTCAGATCGTCACTGACCGTCAGAAGAGCGACCGAATTGTACGGGGCGTAACGCTTATCCGTGGGGCTGCCGGGGTTCAAGAACCAGACGCCGTCGACCTTTCCCCAGAAAGGCGTGTGCGAATGCCCAAAGACGATCATGTCCACATTGCCGAATTCCTTCCGGACCATCTCCTTCTGAAGGTCGATACGGTACTTGCCGTGGGTGAGCCCGATGGAGAACCTGCCGAGCGTCAGGAGCTTCTTTGCGGGCAGCCGGAGGTGGAGCTCATTATCGTCCATGTTCCCCGCTACCGCTTCTACCGGGGCGATCGCCTCCAGTTCGTCGAGGACCGAGGCCTGAACGATGTCGCCTGCGTGCAGGATGAGATCGACGCTCCTGAATATCTCAAAGACCGCGGGCGGCAGCGACGAGGCAGC
>JAAXXJ010000017.1 GCA_013334545.1 Nitrospirota bacterium
AGCTACATCCATGAAGCGCAGGAGCTGCTGCGCGATGTGATCGAGCTTCCCGCGGGCTACTCCATGGCTTGGAGCGGCCAGTTCGAGGCCATGGAGCGCTCCCGTCAGCGGCTCCTGCTGATCGTTCCGGTCACGGCGTTCCTGATCGTCCTGCTCATCTACCTCAACACCCGGTCGTGGGTCAAGACCTCCATCGTGCTGCTGGCCGTGCCGTTCTCGGCCATCGGGGCCGTCTGGTTCCTCTGGCTCCTGGGCTACAACATGAGCGTCGGCGTCTGGGTCGGCATGGTCGCCCTGCTCGGCGTGGATGCCGAGACCGGCGTGTTCATGCTGCTCTATCTGGACCTGGCCTACGAGGAGGCGAAGCGCGAGGGAAGGATGAACACCCTCGGGGACCTTCGCGCTGCGATCCAGCAGGGCGCGGTGAAGCGCCTCCGGCCGAAGTTCATGACCATGGCCACCACGGCCATCGGCCTCATCCCGGTCATGTGGTCCACGGGCACGGGCGCCGACGTGATGAAGCGCATCGCGGCGCCGCTGATCGGCGGCATCTTCACGTCCTTTCTGCTCGAGCTGGTGGTCTACCCGGTGATCTATGAGATATGGAAGTGGAACTTCGAGATGAAGAAGGCGCCGGCCCCGGCCGCGGACCGCATTGCCGGCGGCCCCGCGACAGGAGGTATGGAGCGATGACCGACACAACGGGGAAGAAACTCGCGGTGCGCTGTGCCGTGTTGTTCGTGCTCCTGTCCTGCCTCGTGACAGCGGCGAACGGGGCGGAGCGGGTGACGCTCAAGATCGGCGACCCGCCGCCTCCCTTCTCCTTGCAGGACACTGAGGGGAGGACTGTCACGGCTCCCGGCGATTTCAGGGGAAAGACCGTGGTCGTGCATTTCTGGGCGGACTGGTGCCCTTACTGCCTTGAGGAAATGCCGGTGCTTGATAACCTGTACCGACAATACGGAAAGCAGGGACTGGTCGTCTATGCCGTCAATGTCGGCCAGGGCCTCGCCGCGGCGCGCGCCTACATCAACAGGGTGAATATCACCTATCCCGTGCTCCTGGACCCCGAAGGCAAAACAGCGAAGTCATACGGCGTCCTGGGCCTGCCGCGGACGTTCTTCATCGACCGGAAAGGCACTATCAAGTACAAGCTGCTCGGCGAGGCATCCGGGGACACGCTCCGCAAACTTGTGCTGAAAACGCTGTAGCCGGACCGTGCGATCGAGCGGGCTTCTTTGGCAGCGGTATGCCAGGTTCGTTCCGCCAGATCCGCCATGATCAAGGAGGGTGCCATGAAGAAGACCGGTATCGTTGTGCTGCTCGTTCTGGCCGCTGCGGCAATGACCGTGTTCGCCCTTCTGTTGATCGCGCTGCCTGCTGGTGCGGAAGGACCCGCGGTTGCGAAGCCCTCGCCAAAGGACAAGTGTCCTGTATGCGGCATGTTCGTTGCAAAGTATCCCGACTGGCTTGCCACCGTGATGTTCAAGGACGGCACGTTCCGTTATTTTGACGGGCCCAAGGACCTGTTCAAGTTCCTGCTGGACCTGAAGCAGTATGCTCCCGGAAAGGGGCAATCGGACGTTGACAGGTTCTTTGTGAACGATTACTATGCAGTCAGGCAGGTCGACGGGCGCAAGGCGTTCTATGTCATCGGAAGCGATGTGTACGGACCCATGGGGAAGGAACTGATACCCTTTGAGAAGGAGACCGATGCCCGCGGATTCCTGAAGGACCACGGGGGCAGGAGCATTCTCCGATACCATGAGGTCACGTCCGCGGTGCTGAAACAGCTCGATTGACCATTGAGGCCGGAGATCCCGGCATATCGTTCATTTCCTCCATCTACGGTTCTTCATGAGACGATCATCTCTGTTCTTCCTGTTCCTGGGCATCCAGGCCGTCCTCCTAGCGGCGGCCTTCGCGCACGCCGCGTACCTGCGAGCAGGGCGCGCCTCGGACATCGCGGGAACAGCGGCCATGGTGCAGCGGCTTGAGCTGACCGATCTCTGCCTCTTCACGGAAGCCCGGTACACCCGACATCCCACCCAGGCCGATATGCACGCGCCCTTCCAGGACCATCCCCTGTCCCTGGAACACTTTCCCTCAGGATCGATCCTGGGGCCGCAGCAAGGGAGGCAGGGACCGTAGGCATGCGGATCTGGATCGAAAAACAGCGGAACATCATCGATTTCACCCTCTCGTCCCTGGCTCGCAGGAAAGGCAAGAACACCGCGCTGCTGGTGGTGTATACCCTCCTGGTCTTCCTGCTCGCGTCGGTCATGTTCTTCACCCATGCTTTGCGGAAAGAGGCCTCGCTGGTCCTCCAAGGGGCACCAGAAGTTGTCGTCCAGCGAATGGCGGCGGGGCGGCACGAACTGGTCCCGGGAAGGTATCTGGATGCCATCAGCGGCATCCGGGGCGTGAGCGACGTGCGCGGCCGGTTGTGGGGCTATTATTTCGACCCCGTCATGAGCGCGAACTATACGCTCATGGTCCCCGCGGACCCTTCCCCCGATGAAGGGAACATCGCTGTCGGCCATGGCATCTCACGGTCGCGCTTCGCCTATGCCGGCGACCTGCTCTCGTTCCGCAGGTACGACGGCGAACCGATGGTCCTGACGATCAGCGAAGTGCTCTCTCCCGCCTCGGAGCTGGTCTCTTCGGACCTCATCCTCATTTCCGAACGGGACTTCCGCAAGCTCTTCGGCATGGCCGAAGGGATGTTCACGGACATCGTCCTGACGGTGCGGAACGCGAAGGAGGTCGCAACGGTAGCCGGGAAGGTCCAGAAGCTGCTGCCCGACACGCGGCCGATCATGAAGAGCGAGATCCTCCGGACCTATGACACGATCTTCGACTGGCGCAGCGGGCTCATCGTGGTCATTCTGTCTGCGGCGGTGCTGGCCTTCGTCATCTTCGCCTGGGACAAGGCATCGGGCCTCTCCGCCGAGGAGCGGAAGGAGATCGGCATCCTGAAGGCAATTGGCTGGGAGACCTCCGATGTCCTTCTGATGAAGTTCTGGGAGGGGACCACGGTCTCCCTGTCCTCGTTCCTGTCCGGGGTCGTGCTGGCATACGTCCACGTGTTCTTCACCGATGTGGTGCTTTTCGAGCCCGTGCTCAAAGGATGGTCCACGCTCTATCCGACCTTCAAGCTCGTTCCGTACGTCAGCGCCTACCAGGTGGCAACCCTGTTCTTCCTCACCGTGGTCCCGTACACCGTGGCGACCATCATCCCGTCGTGGCGCGCGGCGACCATCGACCCGGACTCGGTGATGAGGTCATGACGATGATCGATCTCAAGGACATCCGGAAGGTCTTTAACGAGGGGAAGGCCCATGCCCTGACGGCCGTGGACGGGGTGAACCTCTCCCTGGAGGCACGGCAGGTGACCGTCTTCCGGGGGCCGAGCGGTTCAGGCAAGACGACCCTGCTGTCGCTCGTGGGTTGCATGGCGCGGCCCACGGAAGGGAGGATCGTGCTGCAAGACCGCGAGATCACAAGCCTGCCGGAGCGTTTCCTGACCGAGGTCCGGCGCTCAACCTTCGGGTTCATCTTCCAGCAGTTCAATCTGGTGAAGGGGATCACGGCCCTGGAGAACGTCATGCTGCCGGCGTACCCGCTGGGCGAGTCCCATGGATCGCTCAAACGCCGGGCCCGCGAGCTGCTGGACCTCTTCGGCATCCTCCCCCGGGAGTCGTCGAGGTCCGAGTGGCTCTCCGGAGGAGAGGCGCAGCGCACGGCGATCGCCCGGGCGCTGATCAACGACCCTCCGGTCATCATCGCCGATGAGCCGACGGCTCACCTTGACACGAAGCTCTCCCGGGAGTTCATGGATATCGTGGCCCGGCTTAAAGCCTCCCGCAAGACCGTGATCATCGCGAGCCACGACCCGCTCGTCTGCGAATCTCCGGTGATCGACCGGGTCGTTACGATGCGGGACGGCAGGATCGAGGCTGCAGGGCCATGATCCTCCATCCCGCGATCATCGCGCTCCTCGTCTCGTCGTTCCTGGTCACGGCCATGGTCCTGCTCGCATTCTGGTTCGGCGTCAGGATCCTCCGGCGCTGGGACCTCCGGAGCGGCAGCAGCCTGCAGCTGGACCTCGAACGCCGGACCTACCTGATCTCCACGGTCCTTGCCTATGCCTTCGGCTTCCAGCTGATCTCCCTGTTCCTCCTGGTCTACACCGCCGACAGCCTGAGCGCCCTGTTCACGGGTGCCATGTGCGCTGCCGGGACCTTCAAGGTGAACGGTTTCGGGTATCCTCTGCTGCTGCTTAAGGTCGTGAACTTCCTCCTGGCCGGCCTCTGGCTCATCATGAACCACGCGGACAACCAGGCCTATGATTATCCCCTGGTCAGGAAAAAATACGGTCTTCTCATGGTCATCGCGCCGCTGGTCGTGCTGGAAACGGCCCTGCAGGTCCTGTATTTTCGCGGCCTCCGGCCCGAGGTCATCACGTCCTGCTGCGGAAGCCTCTTCAGCACGGGTTCGGCAACGATCGCCTCGGACATCGCGTCGCTGCCCGGAGCTCCCATGCGGCTGGCGTTCATTGCGGTGATCGTGGCCACGGTCGTGCTGGGATGGGTCTTCATCGCAGCCGGGAAGGGGGGATACGCCTTCGCCCTTTCTGCCGGCGCCACCTTCGTGGTGGGCCTCGCCTCGCTGCTCTCGTTCATTTGCACGGCGGTATACGAATTGCCGACCCATCACTGCCCGTTCTGCGTCCTCCAGAGGGAATACCACTACATCGGCTACCTCTTTTACGCTGCCCTGTTCGGCGGTGCGGTGAACGGCATGGGAGTCGGTCTTTTGATGCCTTTTCGCGGTCTTCCCAGCCTGGCCAATGCCCTGCCGTCCCTGCAGAGGCGTCTTGCTGTCGTCTCCCTGGTCTTTACCGTTGTCCTTGCCTCGGTTACCGGATATATCCTGCTTAGGTCCAATCTTCAGCAATGACGTTCCGGTGTCAGGGCGCTTGCATCCCGGACATTGGTCATGGTAGCTCCCTGCGGCTTGCTGGGGGGATATTCTCTCCTTGAGGAAGTTTCATCATCCGATCCGCTCTCTTCTGGAACCATGTTTCGAAACTTCACATCATTCAACACGATACAGTCCTGGTGAGACAATCCTTTGTGGATATTTGTAACAAAATATGGTACTATTTTCACTCCTAACATCTTGATTTATTGATGCTGTGCTCTTTCTGCCATCGAAAGGCCTATGTATGTGCAGAATGGTTACAGGGTAATGAGGTGATGGAACAATGAAAAGGGACATCTGGATAGCGCTGTTCTTGCTAGGGTTGTTACTTTTCGGATGGCCGCTTCTGAACATTTTCCATGACAGCCTTACGTACTATCTCTTCATCATCTGGATCGTCTATATCGGACTGATCTTCCTTGCCTCCCGGTCCTCGGAGCGGGAGGACGGAGGCGGCTAAGTGTTCTCGCCCTGGTTGCTGCTCTCCATTATTATCAGCTATCTGCTTCTCCTGTTCTTCGTTGCCTACCTTGCCGAACGAAAGGAACAGCAGGGGAGAAGCTGGGTCTCGAATCCCTACATCTATTCCCTCTCCCTGGCCGTCTATTGCACGTCCTGGACCTTCTACGGGAGCGTGGGCAGGGCGGCCAATTCAGGACTGAGCTTTCTCACGATCTACATCGGCCCGACCATCATGGCATCGCTCTGGTGGCTCGTGCTCCGGAAGATCGTTGTCATTTCGCGGGAGAACCGGATCACCACGATCTCGGATTTCATCGCGACGCGCTACGGAAAATCGCTCGGCCTTTCGGCGCTGGTTACCATCGTGGCGGTCGTCGGCATAACCCCCTACCTCGGCCTGCAGCTCAAGGCGATCATGTCGACCTTCTCGCTCCTCGCGGGACGCGCCGAGGGAAGCGGCATCGCGGGCTGGACGATCTCGCTCCTGCTGGGCGTTTTCGCCGTGATCTTCGGCGCCCGGCGCCTTGACGCATCGGAACGGCACGGCGGCCTGGTCTTCGCCGTGGCCTTTGAGTCCGCCTTCAAACTGATCGCATTCCTGCTTGTCGGCATCTTCGTCACCTACGGCGCCTTCGACGGCTTCGGGGACATCATGGCGCGGATGAAGGACGGCCCCTATGCAGCCCTGATGACCGTGGGCAAGCAGTCGCCGGAGACCTACTTTGAATGGATCTCCCTGACGTTCCTCTCGATGATGGCGATCCTGTTCCTGCCGCGCCAGTTCCACGTTGCCGTGGTCGAGAACCATTCGGCCGATCATATCAAGAAGGCCATCTGGCTTTTTCCGCTCTACCTCTTTCTGATCAATATCTTCGTCCTCCCCATCGCCTACGGCGGACTGCTGCTGGGAGGGGATCAGCAGAAAGCCGACTATTTCGTGCTGAGCATCCCGCTCATGCAGGGGAATCCCCTCCTGGTGGCCATCGTCTTCCTTGGCGGGTTCTCGGCGGCCACCGCCATGGTCATTGTCGAATCGGTGGCGCTCTCCACGATGGTGATGAACAGCCTCGTGATGCCGGCATATCTGGGATCGGCCTTCAAGGGCCTGCACACGGTGCTGCTGAACATCAAGCGGTTCGTGATCCTCGGGCTGGTGTTCCTCGGCTATATCTTCGCGGTGACCATCGGGGAGTTTTACAGCCTTGTTGATATCGGCTTGAAGTCCTTCGAGGCAGTGACGATCTTCGCGCCGGCGGTCCTCCTGGGGATCAGCTGGAAGGGCGGCAACCGGAAGGGGGCCATCGCCGGCATCCTTGCAGGATTCGTGGTCTGGATCTACACACTGCTCATCCCGGCCATGGCACGGGCGGGGGTCATCGAGAGGGGGGGGCTCCTGGAGGCCGTGTACAACTCGACGCTCCTGAACCCAACGGCGCTGTTCGGCCTGCAGGGCATGGACCGCTGGACCCACTCGCTGTTCTGGGGCATGCTGATGAACCTGCTGTGCTTCGTGACCGTGTCCCTCTTCACCCGGCAGTCGGACGAAGAAACACGGCAGGCCATCATCTTCGTGGACTCCTTCTCGCCGAGGCATTTTTCGTCGACCCATCGGCCGGTCAACATCACCGCGATCGAGGACATCCTCGGGCAGTACATCGGCCCGGCCGAAGCACAGGAGGTCGTGAACGGTTTCCTCCGGAGGAACAGCCTGACGCGCGAATCGGTTTCAGGAGACTGGCTCGCGAAGCTCCGGGAAGAGGCGGAACGGGTCCTCGCCGGCGCCCTGGGGCCGTCGGTCAGCACGCTGGTGTTCCGGGAATTGGGCGGATCGACCCCCGACGATGCGCACCACATCTCCACCTCGATCCAGCAGATATCGCGGAGCCTCCGCCTCTCGCGGCAGGAGCTGGCCGAGGCCAACCGGCAGCTGGCCATGCTGAAGGAGTTCAGCGAGAGCATCATCGAAAGCCTTCCCCTTGGTGTTGCCACGCTCGACGAATCCCACCGTGTGACCTACTGGAACGCGTCCATGGAGATGATCTCCGGCGTGGAGAAATCGGATGCTCTGGGCAGGGACGCCGGGAAGCTGCTCACCTGCCTCGAGCCGCACCTCTTCACGGCCGTCATCCAGGAGGGTGAGATCACCTGCCGGCGGAGCTTCGAACCCCACATCGTGCTGAAGGGATACGTGAACCGGCTTACCGGCGCGCAGAAGGGGTTCGTGATCGTGCTGGAGGACATCACGGAAAAGAAGAAGATCGAGGAGGAGCTGTTCCGGGCCACCAAGCACGCCAGCGTCGGCCGGCTGGCCGCCGGCGTTTCCCATGAGATCGGGAATCCCCTGGCTTCGATCTCCTCGCTGGTGCAGGAACTGCTGTCCGAGGACGGGTCGACCTTCCTCAAGGGTTCGCTCAATACCATCCATCAGCACGTGAACCGCATCGCCCGCATCGTCCGCAACCTCGGAGATTTCGCACGGCTCTATCCCCGGCAGCGCGTCCCGACCGATCTCAAGGACATCCTGCAGAACACCATTGACCTTGTGCGGTTCGACAAGAACTTCAAGAAGATCGAGGTCCGGACCGATGTGCGGAACACCCATCCGATCAAGCTCGATCCCGATCAGATGCAGCAGGTCTTCCTCAACCTCCTGCTGAACGCTCGGGACGCCATGCCCGACGGAGGAAAGCTCGATATAACAGTGACCCAGTCGGACGGCCATGTGGAGATGGTCTTTGCTGACACCGGCGGCGGCATCGACACCGAGGTGAAGGAGAAGGTCTTCGACCCCTTCTTCACCACCAAGGGGCCGACACGGGGGACCGGACTTGGCCTGTCCATCTGCTACAGCATCGTCAAGGATCACGGCGGGACCATCGAGATCGAGTCGGAAAAGAACCGGGGCACAAAGTTCATCATTAAGATCCCCTTTGAGGTCTGAGTTTGTCATCCGTCGGGGATTGGGTACGGCAAAGATGTTAGAAGTCCCCATGCGAAGATCCAGGCAGGCGACCGAGGACGAGGGTTAAACATTTCGGATGTCTGAGCCCAAAGGGCGAGTTTCCGAAATGTACCGAGGACGACCGAGCGTGCCGTAAAGGATCTTCGCCGGGTGACCTTCTCTGGGTCACCTTTCTTCGGGCACGCAAGAAAGGTGACAAACGAGTGGAAGCAAGGCCGATTTGTTTGCACATCCCCTTCGCGTCCTGAATAAAATATCTGGCCCGTCTAAGGCCACGTACGCTCGTCCGCGCAAACTCGGCCTTCGGCCTCAGACATGCGCGTTCGCCCTTCGGGACGCTTCCTTGGGCCAAGACGGGTGCTCCAGATATTTTATAGGGCCGCTCCGTGGACGTGCGGGGTAGGGGGTAAAGCAGATCAGTCCCCATGCGAAGATCCAGGCAGGCGAACGAGGACGAGGGGATGGCAATGCAGGCGCTTTGCATTTTCCCGATCTGCTCAATCTGAGCGATCGGTGGATTCCAATGAGTGAGGTCTGAGCATGTCGAAGAGCATCCTGATCGTGGAAGACGAAGAAACGCTGCGGGAGTCGGTCAAGCGGATATTCACCAAGGAAGGGTATCTGGTGGAGGCCGTGGAGTCGGCGGAGCGCGGGCTGGCGCTCCTCGAGTCCACTCTGTTCGATGTGATCATTTCCGATATCATCCTGCCCGGGATGGACGGCATAGAGATGCTGACCAAGGTGCGGGAACAGCTGCCCGACCAGATCTTCATCGTGGTCACGGCCTACGCGTCGCTCGACACATCGGTCAAGGCGCTCCGCGCCGGCGCCTACGACTACATCATGAAGCCCATCATCCACGATGAGATCAAGCAGGTCGTTAAGAACGCCCTGAAGCAGAAGAGCCTCCAGGCGGAGAACATCCTGCTGAAGCGCGAGATCGCCAAGGAGCACGATTTCAGCACGATCATCGGGGAGAGCCAGGCGCTCAAGAGCATCCTGGCAGAGGTCCGGAAGGTCACGGACACCCGGAGCAACGTGCTGCTGCTGGGCGAGACGGGAACGGGCAAGGAGCTCTTTGCCCGGGTGATCCATCACAACAGCTCCCGGCGCGACATGCCCTTCGTCCCGATCAACTGCTCGGCGATCCCCGAGAACCTGCTCGAGACGGAGCTCTTCGGCCATGTGCGCGGCGCGTTCACCGGCGCCGTGGCGTCCAAGAAGGGGCTCCTCGAAGAGGCAGACGGCGGGACCGTGTTCCTCGACGAGATCGGCGACATGAGCCTCCCGCTCCAGGCAAAGCTCCTCCGGGTCATCGAGGACCAGGTGATCCGGCCCGTGGGAAGCACCAAGGGGACCAAGATCGACATCCGCTTCATCACCGCCACGAACCGCGACCTCCGGGCGGCCGTGCGCGAGAACGCCTTCCGGGAGGACCTCTACTACCGGATCAATGTCATATCGCTCCAGATACCCCCCCTGCGCGACCGGAAGGAGGACATCCGGTCCCTGGTCAGGCACTATCTCGACAAGTACACCCACGAGATGGGCAAGCAGGTGAAGGACATCGCTCCCGCCGCACTCGATGTCATGGCGAACTATCTGTGGCCGGGGAACGTGCGCGAGCTCCAGAACGTGGTGGAGCGCGCGATCCTGATCGCCGACGGCGATACCATCACGCCGGAATGCCTCCCCGAAGGGATCAAGGGCGACGGCACGTTCCAGGAGGCCGCGTTCGAAAAGAAGCTCACCATCGAGGATTACACCAAGGCCTTCATCCAGCGCCATCAGACGCAGTTCAACGAGCAGCAGATCGCCGACATGCTCGGCATCACGCGGAAGTCGCTCTGGGAGAAGCGGAAGAAGTGGGGGATCCCGCGGGAGCGGTAGGCGTCTATTGGAAATATGAAATTGTAAATTGGAAAGTTTTATGAAGACTTGAAGTACAGTCATTATGCAAGCTCCAATCTTCAAGCTCCAATTTTCAACAAATTGTGATTTCAAGTTGGGATGGTTCGCGCCGGGCAACGCCCCCCGGACCGACTCACGACGTTGTTGAGGCAATCTGAGGTGTCTGCCAGAAGAGAAATGCAACAAAAAAGACCCCATCGGGTGCTCACGAAGAAGTGAGGAAAGAGGGGGGCTATAAGAACGCAGGATAGCAGGCCTGACCCCAGTCGGTGCCCGCAGGAGTTTTGCAAGTAGGTCTGAGATATCAGGAAATCATGTCTGACTCCGAAGGGTCCCATAATTTGCCGAAACAGATCCGGGAACGAAGCGTTTCCTGTGCAGGTACAGGGATTACGAGACGGCTGGCGGTCCTCACGGCGGTCGTCATGGCAGCAGCCATATTGATGCCGTGCTCCTCCCGGGCCGACGTTTTCGACGATGCGGCCACGAATCCCGCATTCATGCGGGATATTCACCTCGTCGGGGCAGGCGGCTCCCGGATCAACAGCGCTGCTACGAATGACGGACAGAGGACTGGCATCTCCTCGTACCAGGCTGGCGTGGCAGCAAATCTCTGGAACAACGAGCATAACCAGGTGCTTGCCGGCATTCAGTACGGCCGGCGCGCATTCGATCAGCAGCTTATACTGCCGGACGGTTTTGCTATGCCTGAACAGCTGGACAGTGTGTCCGGGGCATTCCTGTACAAGCACATCACCTCTGGCGACTGGTCGCTCAGTCAGTCGGCCCGGTACACGCGATATGCGACCGAGCACCCGTCGGTCACCGTCAAGGATACGATCGACCTCGTCGGCCTCGCGGCAATCTCTCCCGAACCGGGCATTGCGTGGATATTCGGGTATTACTATAACCAGATGAGCGACACGAAGAACCACTTCTATCCGGTCATCGAGTACTACAACGGAGCGCACGACCGATGGACGATCACCGTGGGATATCCCATCCTGTCCCTTTCCGTCTCGCCGCATCCCTACTGGTCGATGACGGCAGGGGGCGGCGCCAGTATTGCCTATGAGATCGCTGCGCAGAACTACCTGCGGTTGTCCTATCTCGCCGATGCCTGGGCGTACCGGCTAACCGGGCCGGAGGTGAAGGGAGTTGCGTACACCGCAAAGCGCTTTGACCTGGGCTGGACCTCCTTGTACGCTATCGATCATCGGACCCTCGTTGTCCTGAGCGCGTCCGTGGGATGGGAATTCGACCGGAAACTCGGCGCGGACACAAAGCTCGTACTGGATGATGCGGCTGTCCTGGGTGCAATGGTGGCCCTCTCGTTCTATTGAAGGCGGGACCATGCAGCAGAAGATGCGTATCTCTATTATGCTCGTGACGGCAGGTCTGTTCTGTGCGGCCAGCGGATGCGCGGGGCCTTTTCGCTCACTGACGCCCGAGATGGTCCGCACCGACCTGGAAGACGTCCGTGCGCGGTACTTCGTGCCGTCCCTAGGCGTTGCCGAGGTGACCCTTGACGAGATCGTCAGCTTCGGTCCGGTCGGCAAGGCACGGATCGACGGCGGGCTTCCCGTGACCGCCGACTCGCTGTACCAGCTCGGCTCCTGCACTAAGGCGATGACGGCAACAGCGTTGATAAAGCTCATGCAGGACGGCACACTGTCATGGGACACCCGCCTGCTGGACGTTTTTCCTGAGTATGCTGAGACGGCCAACCCGGAATACCGAGACGTGACGCTTGCCGACATCGCCTCGCACCAGGCGGGATTCCCGCCCGCAGGGGACCAGAGCACCTGGGTCCGCTTGCGCACGTATCAGGGATCCAGGACGCAGTATCTGGACGAGGTGCTGCAGCAGCCGTCGTGGATCCGCAGAGGCCGGTACCTTTACTCAAACAACGGCTATGCCGCCCTCGGCGCGGTCATCGAGCGCCGCACCGGCCTCTCCTATGCCGAGGCGATGAACATGCTGCTCTTTGATCCGCTGGGCGTACGGGCGTACTACGTCTTCCCCAAGGACATCGGGCCCGACCAGCCCTGGGGCAACACCGCGAACTGGGGGGCGGCTGCGCCGGCGCGGGCAGTGGACCAGTCGATCCCCGAGGTGCTGGGACCGGCGGGCATCGTCACCATGAATCTCCGGGATTATGGCCGGTTCTTGCAGCTGCATCTCCGCGGCCTGCTGGGGAGGGACGATGCGGGCTATACGCCGGAGATGATCAATCAGCTCCATCGAACGCGGGTCAGGACACGGGGGCCCTTCGAGCAGGCCTACGCGTCCGGCTGGATGGTCGAGAAGGTCAACGGCGAGACGATCCACTGGCACAACGGTTCTGCGGGCAATTTCATGGTCTACATGGCGATCAATCCGGGCCGCAAGAAGGGGGTCGTAGTGGTGACCAATGTTGGCTCCTCCCAGGGGGTCCGCGTATGCTGGGACATCATTGAGAGAGTGCTGACCGGCGGCAGGGCTGAGAAAGAGTGACCCCGGACGGTCCGAAGACTGACCCCGGACAACACCATGTCAGGAAATCATGTCTGACCCCGGACACCCCCGTGACCCCGGACACCCCGAGTTTTTCAACAGCCTGTGTAATCTTGACAATGATAGCAAGGATAAAGAAGTGACCGTATTATTACTCTTCTCCGATTTCCATCACTCCTGTTGTCCGCTCCCCTTGTCCGTTCCCTTGCTGACGTCCTCCGCGCCCGCGCCCGAGATGACCTGGTGCAGGACCGCGCTGATGATGGACAGCTCGTAGGGTTTGCTCACAACGCCCGCAAAGCCGTACATCCTGAAGTGCGCCACGACCGGGTCCTGGGAATATCCGCTCGATACGATCGCCCGCACCCCGGGATCGATCTCCTTCAGTTTCGCGATCGCTTCCTGGCCGCCCATCCCGCCCGGCATGGTCAGGTCCATGACCACGGCAGCAAAAGGCCTGTTCGCCAGGAGGGCCTCCTGGTACCGTTGGACTGCCTCGCCGCCGTTACTGGCAAATTCCACCTCATACCCGATCGCTTTCAGCATCTCACCGGCGACGGTCCGGATCATCTCCTCATCGTCCACGACCAGGACCGTTCCCTCCCCGTGCAGGACAACTTCGTGCGACCTGGTGTCTTCGGGCCGCGTGCCTGCATTGGCGGGGAGAAAGAGATGAAACGTCGTCCCGAACCCGAGGACCGATTCGACGGCGAGATGCCCTTCATGCCTCTGTACGATCGAATAGGAGCTGGCAAGCCCGAGACCGCTGCCCTTCTGTTTCGTCGTAAAGTAGGGGTCGAATATCTTCGGCAGATGCTCTGCCCGGATACCGGCCCCCTGGTCCTGTATGCTGATCCTCACGTACGGGCCTTCTTTCAGCGAGAGCATGTTGCCCGGTTCCAGGACGACGTTTTCCCCCGTAATGGTGATCGCTCCTCCTTCAGGCATCGCCTGATCGGCATTGATGATCAGATTGCTGATCACCTGTCCGATCTGCCCCGCGTCGACATCGGCAGACCACAGGGTGTCGGCCATCCGGTAGAGACACGTCACCCGAGACCCGCTGAGCGCGAAGGAGGCTGTTTCCCTGATGAGACGCGACAGATCGACGGTCGCTTTCACGGGGGCGCCGCCCTTGGAGAACGTGAGCAGCTGCTGGGTCAGGTCCCTTGCCCGCTGCGAGGCCTTTTCAGCTTCCGTCAGCTTCGTGAGGAGCTTGTCAGAATGGCCAGCGTACATCCGGGCCATGGAGAGGTTCCCCAGGATCCCGGTCAGGAGGTTGTTGAAGTCATGGGCAAGGCCGCCGGCAAGGACGCCGAGAGACTCGAGCTTCTCCCGCTTCATGAGCTCCTCCTCCAGCCGCCGTCGTTCCGTGATGTCTCTCACGATGTCCCGCGAGCCAACGACCGTTCCGTCCCGTACGATCGGAGAAGAGCTGACCTCGATATCGAGCCATCGCCCGTCCCGGGCTCTCATTTTGCCGACGAACTTGTCATAAGATTGCTTGTTCTTCAATTTCTCCAGTTCTTTTTTCGATCTCGGATTCTGCTCGGGCGGGATGACATCGAGGATGTTCATCCGGAGGATCTCCTGCCGGGGGTAGCCGAACAGTTCTTCGGCTTTTTTGTTCGCATCGATATAGTTCAGATCGGCGTCCACAACGAAGATGGCATCGTTCGCATTTTCAAAAAGGTCCCGGTATCTCTCTTCGGACTCCCTTCTGGCCTCCTCTGCGCGTTTCCGTTCCGTGATGTCCTCGCCGGAGCTGAGACTACCGATGATCGCGGACGACCTGTCCCGTAAGAGCGTATTATGCCATCCGATGGTCCTCCGTTCGCCGCTCCCGGTCACAATGGCATTCTCATGGGTCTCGAACGGTGCGATGCTCCCGGTCATCATCCGGCGAAAGACATTCCTCGTCTCCTCGCGCTCATAGGCTGGGAGGGCCATCTCGAACCAGTTCCTCCCGATGATCTCCTGCTCCGGGTACCCCAGGATCTCGCAGCCTTTCCGGTTGATCATATTGACCGTACCATCGGGATCGAGAGCGAGCATGATGACCCCGGCGATGTTCAGGTAGCCCTGCGTCCTGTCCCGTTCCTGCTTCAGCAGCACTTCCGCGCGCCGGTGATCGGCGATCTCCTGCTCGAGGTCGCGGTTCGCCCCGATCAGCTCCTGCGTCCGCTCGCGCACTTTGAGGTCGAGGTCGACGCGGGCCCTGATCAATGTCTCCTTCATTTCCATATCAAAGATCGTCAATACCCTGACCAGGCCGTAGGCGATCAGCACGGCGCAGAGGACGCGAACGGCCTGCACCGGCACTCCCACGGCATCGCGAAAATGTGTATAATTCAGCACGGAGGCCGGGAAAAAGCCGGCATCGGGGACGATCATGCCGGCGACGAGGCCATACAGGAGGAGGCCGAGGATGGCGATGTTCAAATAGGACCGGGGTTTTTCGTTCGCGGGTATCTCCAGGGTGGCTCTGAAGGCCATGAAGGAATAGGCCGTCAGGAATATTCCCGGTGCGGCGAGGAGATACCGCGCCCCTATATCCGCCATGATCAGCGGCCGGTCACTGCCGGCCACCATGATCGCCCAGGCAGCCGCGAGCACCCCCGGCAAAATCCGGAGCGTTCGATGCCTCAGCTTGAGGTCAAGGACGCCGTTCGTGCCGAACTGCAGGAGGAACAGGAACGACAGGGGAAGCAGGATCGTGCGCGCTATGGTAAGGACCGTCGTTTCCGTCGAATTCCGCACGATGAGCAGCATGTCCACCCATTCGTTGAGACCGTGCAGGATGGCGAAGGCTGCGATCAGCCATAGGTTATTCGCCAGCCAATAGCTGCTCCTGCTCTTGGGGTAGATCGCTACTACCAGGCCAAGGGAGAAGAAGGCCAGACCATAAACGAAAAATAGTATTGCCATGAGAGCCTTGTGCACCGTCTGTGCACCGTCTGGGGTCAGACATGATTTCCTGACATTATGGAAATCATTAGGGACGTTTAGTCTGAAATTGACTTATAGCATAATAACAGAAATAGTCCACCAAGGACACAAAGTCACCTAAGCAGTATCCTAGAATGCTGGAATCACCCTCGCCGCTTTTCAGGCCTCCTGTCCACGCAGTGCTCTTCACCCCATCGCCTGTCCCAGGTCCTGTCGTGCTTACGGGGTTGCTTCTTAATGTTTGACGCTGTTGTCAATAATCAACAGGCTGTTGAAAAAGCCCTCTTATTCTGTCATTGCGAGGAGCGTGAACGACGAAGCAATCCCGCAGTGCTTGAAGGAACAAGAGACGAGATTGCTTCGCTTCGCTCGCAAAGACACCGAAAAACGTTTTCAAGAGCCTTTAGGCCAGACCTCCGACCGGCCCACATTCCAAACTGACCCGCTACCCCCGCCTGCGGTGTTGACAACTGATCAGCTCTTCTCCTGCTGCTGCTTGTACAGAAGCAGATATTCCTTTTCCACGCTGTCGAACTTGGCCTGCAGATCGATCAGGAGCTTGGTCTTTTCCTTTATTTTTTCCTCGAGGATCGAAATTTCCCTCTTGCAGGCATCGTGATCCTTCGCATTCTCGACCATCGCCGAAGGGGTCGTCACGGCTGCCGCCGCCTCTTTCTTCAGGGTTTGCCGGGCTTCGACGGCCTTGAGCGCCGCGACTTGTTTTTGCAGCTGTTCGTGCGCGGCACGGGCGTTCTCAAGCTCTCGTTCGATTTCCCGCCGGATATTGGCGCGTTTCTTTTCCCGCAGCGCCAGGTACACGACCAGGCCTGCGCAGATCGCCAGCAATTCGAAGAGCAATAGAAGATACAGCGCATCGATCTTTATCATGCCTTTCCCCTCATGGTTGACGTTTTCTCCAGAGGACATATCCCCCGCCGGCAAGCAGGGCGATCACCAGGTTTACGATCGCGAACAGCACCAGGACCCTGCCCCAGGAAACGCCTTCCTCTTTGGGATCAGGCGGCATTGGTTCGGGTTTTGCCGCGGGTTTCGGTTCTGCAGGCGGCGCAGGGGGCGGTTCGATCGCCATGAACGCAATGGTCCTTGTTCTCTTGAAGGTCTTTCCTTGGGCAAGGAGCGTCAAGGTATATTCCCCGGCCGCGGGGCCGGTGAATCGGGCGGCATAGGTCCCCGAGGCCGGAGCGGCGGTCCCGGCGGCCGCGCTCACGAGGTCGAGCCTGAACGGCTTTGCATCAGGCCCCGTAATTTCAGCGGCGAACGCGGTGGTTGCGAGGACGCCCTGCTCGGTCACCACGCCTCCCTGCTTTTCGAGCCAGGCGTCGATGGTCACCGTCTGCCCCGAGGTGACGAAACTCCGGTCAAAGGAGGTCCTGAGGCTCAGCTTGGTCAGTACAAAGACCTTGTTCCCCTCGTTGACACTCAGCTTCACGCTCCATGTGCCCGGGGCGGGTTTCTGGATCGTGATCATGTCGAAGACCGGGGTCGGATACCATTCGAGGGCGGCGCTGTGCCGGGATGCCGTGTACCGCGCGCCGGAAGGGTCCACGAGCGAAAGCGCGGTTCCCGGCTTTTTGGTGACGAGAACGGTGGCTTCCGTGATCTCGCCGTCGATGAAGAAGGCCTCTCCCTCGAACGGCACGGCGTCGGGCGCCTTGAGCTTCTCGAAGAGCGAGACGAACATGATATGCACGTCCTTGTCTTCGCGGGCATACCGGAAGAACCCGCCTGTTTCCCTTGCAATGTTCTCGAGCAACGCGCTGTCGGATTCCTCGGTGAACGCGACCGTGTATAGCCTGATGTTCGCCTGCTCCAGCTCCGGCAGGAGCCGCTTCAGCTGTTCAAGCGCCACAACGTCCTTTTCCGCGGCCCCGAGGGCGAGTTTGCCGTCGGACATCATCATGATGATCCGCTCCCGCCGCGATGAAGACCTCAGCTCATCGAAGCCCTTCCGGACCGCGTCCGTGATGTCGGTTGAATATTCCTTCGATGTGATCCTGTCGACGGCGCGGAAGAGCTGCCTGCGGTTCTGCTTCGTGTTCTGCGTCAACGGCGCCAGGCGCGTCGTCGCATCGCCGAAGCTCATGACCCCGATGCGGTCGTCCCCGCCCAGCAGGGAGATGAGCAGCTTTGCCGCAGCATTGCGGTACCCTTTCGGGTCCGTCCGCTTCATGCTTCCCGAGGAATCCATGAGCAGGATCATATCGCATCCTCTTGGGATGGCCGGGGCCGCGGCCGCGGCCCCGGGAACAGGCAGCGACCGCGTCCCCGTGGTGGCAGGCGTCGTCACGGTTACCGCGGCAGGGCCGTGTCCGGTCTGTGCAGCCGCAGGCAGGCAGAGGAGCAGTACGGCAAGGAACGCATTGTTCATCGAACGATAAACCGTCATAGATAGGTATATATTTTATCGGAAAGAACGGCCCCTTTCTTTAGCTCAAATGCGTTCCTTAGCCGTCATCTTTTGCGCCATAACACGCCTGACATTCTGAAGAAGTGGAACGAAAAATCTGCGGCACGGCAGGCAGGTTGACCTTACCTCTAATCAGGCTTGAAAGGGACAGCAGTGGTCGGAGAGCGGGGAAATAAGAATGAAAGAGCTGTGGTTCGGTAAGTTCGGCTGATGGCAAACCGCAAGATAAGGCCCTAAAGGCTCACAACATCAAAACACAAGACCGACCCTATAGTTCAGACTGCAGAAGAGCTCGCTATTTCGAGGACACCTGGTGACGGAACGCTTTCCGCAACCTACCCGTTCGGATAGGTGCATTGATCTGCATTTGTCATGCAATCTCTTGACTATCCCCCCTCAATTCTTATATTCTCAAGGCGATAGGGCCAAGGCGATAGCAAGGCGATAGGTCCAGGTCTTCTTTTTGATATCCCATTGCGAAGCTCCTATAGGCAGACCTTTATATAAGTGCTTTAATCAGATCAGTTAAAAGCACCAATAAGGAGGTCTATTGTGAGTACCAAGTTTTCCGAAGACATCGTTCCGCTCAGCGACCTGAAGGTGAACCCGGGCAAGGTGATCTCACACGCGCAGGATGCGCACCGGCCTATTTTGCTCACCAGTAGGGGACGCGGTGTTGCCGTGGTTCGATCGCTCAAGGATTATGAGGAAGAGACCGAAGAGCGTGCTTTTATGCAGGGAGTGGTGAAGGGGCTGATGGACCTGGAAGAAGGCCGCGAGATCCCGCTGTCCGAGGCGAAAAAACGCCTTGGCCTGAAGTGATCCCATGGCTGAACAGGCACGGATAACCTTTGCCGCGTCCCCGATCAAGGACCTTGAGGACATGCAAGCATGGTGCTTGGGCGAAGGCGTTCCTGATGTGCGAAAGCGGCTTACCGCTGAGATCATCGCCAAGATCGAGCGGCTGGGCGCACACCCCCTGAGCGGCCGTGTCGGACCTGAGTTCACTGTCGAACATCTGCGAGAGATCGTTTACCCGCCGTTTCGCATCGTTTATCGGCACGATAAGAATAGAGTTCGCATTGTTCGGATCTGGCGAAGTGAAAGACTTCTGAAACTACCATGACCCCTGCCACAATCGTTTCAAAACTCTGGAACTACTGTACCGTCCTCCGTGACAATGGGATGAGCTACGGCGATTACGTGGAGCAGCTTACGTATCTGCTGCTCCTCAAGATGGCCGACGAGCGCAGGTCGCCACCGTACAATCAGCCGAGTGCGGTGCCTGCGAAGTACAACTGGCTTGCGCTGCCTCCGAGCACAGGCGGAAGTTAGATGTTAATGACTTCCTTGGCTGTTACCATACAGGAGCTGAATATATGATGTTGTATGGTAACCGGTAAGGAGTCATTGAGAATGATGCATGGAGCTGCTATGCCTCTTGCGACAGTAGTTAAGAATCAGGTCGCAAAGAAACTGGATGCATTCCTCGGTCGGAGGCGGTCTTTCGATCACCGGCATTACCCGGCCAAGGAAGCAGGAACGGCCGATCCCCGTTCTTCCCGCTATGCTGCTGCGTAGTACGCCGCCTTTGCGGAGACTTCCTCGCGGATCTTGCGGTCGATCCAGCCTTCGTCGATACTATCGCGGTATTTGCAATAGACCACGATGTTGCCGTTCGCGTCGTTGGTCACCGCGAATACATCGGCTCCGGCGTTCTCCATGCCCTGTGCGATCAGGTGGGCATGATAATCATCTTGCGCCGCTCTCTGTGATACGTGCTGTTTCATGGGCACCTCCTCGGATTGTTGAAGCATAGATAACGTATGGAAAATATGCTTCAAGAAACATGCCATGGGCAACTGCTCGGGAAATCAAGGGGGAGACCTCCTGCAGCGAGGCGCCGAGTGCCTCATCATTGGGCAGCAGCTCTTTTTTTCAGCATGACCATGTAAGTGATACTTAATCGCCCGGAATCTCATAGGCTCAGGTCTTGCGGCTTGACAATATTCGTTCAGCGCTGATGCTTATCGCCAGAGGGGAATGGAAACAGAGGCCCTGAGGGGGGATCAATGGCAGTTGTGGGCGTCGGGCAGTGTGCGTGGGACACGCTCGCGGTGGTCGATCGCTTTCCGCAGATCGATACCAAAAAGGAAGTGCTGACCTGGGACGAGCAGGGCGGGGGGACGCTCGGCAACGAGATGGCCGCGCTGTCGCGTCTCGGCGTTCCCTGCCGGTTCCACTGCGTCGTCAGCGATGACCGGGAAGGGGCGGCGATCCGTCAGTCGCTGGCCGACGAAGGCGTCGATATCACCGGCGTGGTCACGAGAACGGATACCCGGTCCCAGAAGGCGTTCATCGTCATCGACCGGTCCGCCGGAACGCGCACGATATTCTGGAACCGGCCCTCGGGCGAACCCCTCCGGCAGGATGAGCTCCCGCCGGACTTCCTGCGAGGCGCGGATTTTCTGCTCCTGGACGGCGTGATGAAGGACATCTCGCTCTTTGCCGCCCGGGAGGCCCGGAAGGCGGGCGTGCCCGTGATGCTCGACGCGGGCAAGACCAGGGACTGGATGCTCGAGCTTGCCCGGCTGTGCAACTATGTGATCGCTTCGGAAGAGTTCGCCAGGGACATGCTGGGGTGGAAGGAAGAACCGAGTTCTTTCCGGCAGGAGGTCGGGAAGCGCGGTTTAAGGACCACGACGGTCACCCTCGGCAGCCGCGGCAGCGTCACGTTCGCCGGCGACGAGATCATCTCCTGTCCCGCCTTTCCCGTCGACGTCGTCGACACGACCGGCGCCGGCGACGCATTTCACGCCGGCTACCTCTACGGCCTCATCCACAAGCTGCCCCTCAAAGACACAATACGGTTCGCTTCGGCTGCCGCGGCACTGGCATGCAGGAAGGTCGGTGCACGCGCGGGACTCCCGCCCTCTCCGAAGTTCAGAACCTCTTAGAGTCGTAGAGGGTCAAACATGATATGCTGATATTCTGACATTCCTCAGGTCACAAAGGGTTCAGGTCTCTTATGTTGCATTGAACCGAAACCATTAGGGCCAGGTCTACTTTCTTGTCATCTACCCGATTTCTGCTACCCGTCGCCCTTGAAGTTCCCTGCAGCAAGCTGCAGGGAATCTTCGATCCTCAAGGAAATACTATTTATTCTAATCGCACGCTAACCCCATAGCAAGCTACGGGGAATGCGCTCGCTCCTGGATTCAGCAATACCTACCGGCCTCAGCCACGTGATATCAATTAATGTTGAAATGATATCATGGGTGTGGTATCCTAAATGCAAG